>JASJIO010000024.1:0-20681 GCA_037625035.1 Amylibacter sp. | reverse complement strand
CGACCCGACCATGAAGACCAAGAAGGATAGTGATACAACAATCGCCATACGTCCCATCCACTGAAAACGGCTTTCGGAGCGGTGACGTTTTGCAAGGTGCTTTTGCCCCTGAAGGAAGCTCGTATCAAGATCAGTCATATTGCTCTCTATATTTCTTTACGATGCGCAGGCTGAAATAGTTCAATATCAATGTTGATATGAACAGCATCAGACCAAGGGCAAATGCAGATAGTGTTTTGGCGCTGTCAAACTCTTGATCACCTGTCAACAGGGCAACGATTTGGGCTGTGATCGTGGTTACCGCGTCTAGCGGGTTCGCGGTTAGGTTTGCGGCAAGACCCGCAGCCATAACAACAATCATCGTTTCGCCAATCGCCCGTGATGCAGCCAGTAACAGGCTACCTGCGATACCTGGAATAGCCGCGGGCAGGATGACGCGGCGCACGGTTTCAGCCTGCGTCGCACCGAGCCCCGATGACGCATCCCGCATCGCTTGGGGGACTGCATTGATCACATCATCAGACAGCGATGAAATCAGCGGGATAATCATAATTCCCATGACCAGTCCTGCCGCAAGGGCGCTTTCGGAGGCGACCTCTAATCCCATGCTGCCACCAGACCAACGGATAAACGGTGCGACCGTAAGTGCGGCGAAGAACCCGTAAACAACTGTTGGGATGCCCGCCAATATTTCCAACATTGGCTTGATCCAATCGCGTGTCCGCTTGGATGCATATTCCGCCAGAAATACCGCAGAGGCCAAACCCAATGGGGTGGCGACGGTCATCGCGATGGCAGAAATTAACAATGTACCTGTGAACAATGGGATGACCCCAAACTTGCCCTCTGACGCGACTTGATCAGAACGCATCGCTGTTTGGGGCGACCATTCCGTCGAGAAAAGGAATTCTGTGATCGGCACTTTCTTGAAAAATTCAATCGCTTCATAAATCAGCGAAGATACGATGCCTACGGTTACGGCAACAGCCACTAGAGAACAGAAAATCATCACCGACTTGATCATTGTGTCAGAGACATTAACACGCTTGCCTGTCGTGATATTAAATTCCGTAATCTCGGAATGGGTTTGGTTCGTCATGCTTAATTCCCAGCTTACTCAGCCCATCCGATTCTTTCGGATGCTGACTGATTAACTTGCTTTTGTGACAGCAGAATTACAGTTGTGTAACAGTTTGATGAATTCCGATTTGGACATAAAAAAGGGCCCAAAGGCCCCTTTCAGAAATAATGTTCTGGGGGCTTACATATCTAATTCTTGTAACCCTATAATCTTGGCAGCCCAGTCCGCGCGCTCGCTTTCAGTCAGTGGGATTAGACCTTTGTCAGCAAGGTATCCATCTTCGCCCCACGCATCCTCGGACGTGAATTCAGCCAAGAATTCTTCGAGGCCTGGAATGATCCCAACATGATCCTTTTTCGTGTAGAAATATAAGGATCGTGAAATTGGATAATCCCCTTCGGCAATTGCTTCGAACTCTGGTGCAACGCCATTTACTTTTGATCCTTGAACACTGTCTGAATTCTGCTCTAAGAATGAAAATCCAAAGATACCAAATGCAGCTGGATTTGCTCGCAGCTTTTGCACAATCAAATTGTCATTTTCACCAGCTTCGACATAGGCACCATCTTCGCGGATCGTATGACACAACGCTTTATAAGCGTTTTTGTCCGTTTTCTTAAGCGCACTGATCCAATCAACGGTCTTGCACCCACCTTCCATGGCCAGCTCTAAAAACGCATCTCTGGTACCCGAAGTTGGTGGTGGTCCCAGAACTTCGATTTTCACTGCGGATAGAGACGCGTTAACCTGATCCCACGTTGTATATGGATTTGGTTGCAATTCGCCATCAACACTTGACGGAACTTCCTTAGCTAATGCCAAGAACAGATCGGTCAAAGTGACATCAAATTGCTGGGCGATTTTCGAGTTCGCGAAGACAATTCCATCATAACCAAATTTTGCCTCAACGATATTGGTGATGCCGTTAGATGCACATTTTTCGACTTCGGATGATTTTATGCGGCGTGACGCATTTGTAATGTCTGGATGCTGATCTCCGATACCAGCGCAAAACAATTTCAACCCTCCACCAGATCCAGTCGATTCAACAACAGGTGTTTTGAAATTTGTATTTTTACCAAATCGCTCTGCAACAGTCGTAGAGAATGGAAATACAGTTGATGAGCCAACGATTTTAAGTTGATCCCTATCTGCAAATACTGGGGCAGACGTTAGGCTTGCTAGGACAACAGCTCCGAGTGTTAGTATCTTAGTGGACATTTTATGACCTTTTATGGTTAAATAAATCTGATTCTGATCAGATGCACTCCATATAGATCGCTATTGTGACAGTAGTTTTTCACTAGTGTAACAGTTAGGTGAAATCAGAGGTTTTCTCAACTTTGATACTTTAGAGACAACCTTGGGTTACTGTCCGTCATCATATAATTTGAGACAGAAGGCGTTTTGACTCTGAGGACCCAGAAGCGCGTCTTAGTTACTGGATACAAAAAGAAGCCGGATAATAGTCTTGTGGGTAATAGTCTAGATAGCTTTTCTTGGATTTGGGTTCAACGGCTTCAACACCAGATATAATCACTCCAGTCTTTTTGTGTTAACAAATCTGGCTTTTGTTTGTTTGCTTCGTCAGTTTTTTAAAGCAATTCAAGGGGGTCTAATTGTGAAGATCATGCTAAGTTGCCCGAAAATGAGATAGGTTTTACGTTATGACACACCGTTTGAAAGCCAGTAGAGAAACCTGTGCGTGGGGTTTTTTCGATAGTCAGCTTGTTCCTGCTTTAGAAATCGCGAGTGGAGAAACCATAACCATTGAAACTGTTTCCGGTGGCCCCGATCATATTCCGCCGCCAGACACCGGTTTTTACATCCCTCCCGAACTTTACGACATCCACGACACTGCAGAACGCCAACTGCCGGGTCACATCCTGACAGGACCCGTAGCGGTGAACGGTGCGAAACCCGGCCATGTGCTAGAGGTCAATATTCTTAACGTCAAATTGCGCCAAAACTGGGGTTGGAATTTGATAAGGCCTTTGTCAGGCACTTTACCTGAAGATTTTCTGACGAGCCGCGTTGTCACGATCCCGTTGGATTGTGAAGCGATGACCGCCCAATTGAAGTGGGGACTTACTTTGCCCTTAAAACCATTCTTTGGGGTGATGGGTGTAGCGCCTCCACCGAACTGGGGGCGTATTTCAACGATTCAACCGCGCGCGCATGGCGGCAACATCGATAACAAAGAACTTGTTGCAGGCACCACGCTTTACCTGCCAGTTTTTACCGAAGGGGCCATGTTTTCTTGTGGTGATGGGCATGGAGCGCAGGGCGATGGCGAAGTTTGTGTAACGGCAATTGAAACGGCGCTGGAAGGTCGGTTTCGCCTTACGGTTCGCGATGATTTCACCTTGAGCTTTCCACGCGCAAAAACACAGACACATTTGATTACAATGGGTATGCACGAAGATCTCGATAGGTGTGTGGAATTGGCGTTGCGAGACATGATCGTTTGGATCGTTGAGCGCACTGGCATCAGCCGGGAAGATGCTTATATGTTGTGCTCACTTGCAGGTGATTTGCGTGTGACGCAAACAGTAAACGGAAACAAAGGTGTGCATATGATGATGGAAACCGCCTTGATGATCAAGACAGCCTAAGAGGCCAGAAATGACAATAAAGACAGCAATTATTGGTTTGGGGATCATGGGGAAACGCATGCTAGAACACATGGTTTTGCATGCAGAATATGTGCCAGTTGCAGTGTGGGATCCGAACCCCGAAGCCTGCAAGAAAGCGGTGCAATTGGCACCTACTGCGATCATTGCAACGAGTGCCGAGGCCGCGATTGAAGCGGCCGATCTGGTTTACTTGGCGTGCCCACCTCTGCCACGCAAGGCTTATGCCCTTGCTGCTGGAGCCATGGGCAAGGCCGTGTTTCTTGAAAAACCACTCGGTGTGGATGTTGCGCAAAGCGAAGATTTGGTCGCGCGGTTAACCGCCTTTGGTGTTCCTACTGCAGTCAATTTCACACAAGCGGCAGGTGCGGCGCTTACTGACATTTCACAAGCTGGACAAACTGGTGCGATGGGTGACCTTCTGGGTGTAGATATCGTTGTGACCTACAGCGCATGGCCACGCAGTTGGCAATTGGATGCTGACTGGCTGCGCTTTGGCGCAGAAGGTGGCATGACACGCGAGGTCATCTCGCATTTTTTGTTCTTTTCTGAACGCATTCTTGGACCTCTTTCCGTGGTTTGGGCGCGACCCTCTTATCCAGAGGATCCAACACTTTGCGAGACACATCTCCTAGCACGACTGGAAACTAGTGATGGCAAAGCAGTTACGATCATGGCCAGTGTAGGAGGCGCGCAGCCCGACCGCCAAGAACTGACGATCAAAGGCACAGCGTCAAGCCGGCGTGTCACTGATTTTTATGTTGATGCCGTCTCAAGCAGTGAACATTTCACGGAAATCAACGAACGACCTCAGGATCCAAGGGCGGTGAGTCTAAAAGCACAACTTGACGATTTGCTACTGTGTATTGATGGCGCGCCGAACCGTCTGGCTACGCTCCACGAAGCATTAAGAGTTCAAAAATTGGTCGAGGTGATGTTAAAACGTCACACGAACTCATAGCTGCACTTTTTATCTGTGGACCGCACTACAGAGTTAGAAACACATCGCGACTTTGGCAAGAAGTTAGATGTTACAGCGAACAAGACAGCGGTGATGGAGCGTATCGGTACACTGTCTCCAGATGTTGCCAAGTTGCTGCTAGAGGAAGCTTTGGACGAACACACATCTGTTTCATACCTGCGGAGTATGCCTCAAAGTTAATCAACAAGTACTCATCAAGAGATGTAAACGCCCAGAATTATATGTACGAGTCACTAGGTTGGAAACGAAAGAAGTTTGCTTGGGATGCTGGCCCCCAAAAGAGATGCTGGTATCGTTAGGAGAACCCTGACCACCCCACTACTGGCAGTAAAGGTGTCTGGCTCAAAGGGAGTTTCAGAGAGGTCGTTGTAGACAGAGTGAACGACTCAACACCAAAGGCAAAGAAGAAGATTGAAGACGGGTATGAGACTATTTCAGCGCAGATACTCCGCATAAGAAACTTGCTGAATGACAAATTATACAGGTGACCTAGACCTCAGTGACACTACGGTTGAGGACTGTCAGAGGAAAGCTAGAAAGAACCTGCACGGCTGGGATAAAGGTATTCTTCACGAGGAACTTAGAACTCCCGCCAGAGACTTTTACACTTTGCTGTTTGAGAAGCACCCGGACGACGCTGTTAGGCTGATGGCAGGTAAGCTCACAGAGGCAAAGAAGGCGAAGCGAGAAGCCACGCAACACATTCAAGACTTAGCATCAGCGGGTCGCTGTTGGGAGCTTGGAAACCAATCCGAGCCAGACATCATCAGTATAAAGCTTGAGAAATATCACAAGATTGAAACCCTGACATATCGTTTCGTGTATCAGGTCTACAACGGCATCTTTTTGGAAACCGAGGAGTTCGTAAGGCACCAGTGTAACAACCGTGCGTGTATCCGTCCAAGCCATCTCTTGTCAGGCACAGCTCATCAGAACAGAGCAGATGAAGACAGCAGAGTGTACTCGGGCAGAGGTGCTAAAGGGAGAGGCCAAGGTCTCGAACTGGAGGGTAGCATCGAGCTTTCTAAACTCGCCCCAGAACTTAAAGAGTGGCTTCAGATAGGCTTGGGTACAGATGTTCGCGACCCTGTCGGAAGGAATGAACAGTCAGAGGACGGCGAGGAACTCTCACACCTACTCGAGTAAAACAATCAGGAGTGTTATTGTAGGTGCCGACTAGCCTACTTGCCTACTTCCGTACCAAGCCTTCAACAGAGCCTCACGCATCACATCCAGAGTAAATCCAGAGCCATAGCGTGAGGCGACAGAGCCGTCAGAGTGTCCTAGTAGAGCCTTGGCAAGTTCTTCTGGACAGCCACTGTTACTCAGGGAATCTTTCATTGAATGGCGAAGGCTGTGAATAAACTTCTTTTTGTCTTTGACGACCTTCCTACATCTTTTCATCAGCATCTGAGAAGCAGAATCTGCACCTCTTGGACGAGCATAACGAGTGAAGACAGCCTCATCATCTTTTTTACCCTATCGAAGAGCCTGTAACGATGAAATAGCGTTATCTGACAATAGGATAGTGCGCATACTTGATACAGTTTTTAGATGCTTCCGAAGGGCATTCTCACCGAAAGTCACAGATTTATTCTGAAGGTCTACATCGCCAACAGCCAGATAGACTATCTCTGACAGTCTTGCCCCAGTATCCCGCAAGGTAGTCCACAAAGCAGCGACATCATCAGGAGCATCAAAGACACTATTTAGCTCGTAGATATCGTCTTTAGACAGTGGTAGGCGGTCATCTTTGGAAGCCCCTGCCCCTTTAATTACCATCTTCTGGAACACATTGCGGAACTTCAAGTCATCCTCGGTGATGACAAAGGTAAGCGCAGCATAGACAACATTCATCATACGAACAACACTATTAGGCTTCATCCGCTCTAACAAAGTATCACGGAACTTGTTTGCATCTAACCGCGTAAGCTCTTCCACAGGGATAGCCTCAACAGCAGAACTTCCAAGAGCATCAATAAGGTATTTCTTGGCTCTAGCTATGATGTTCCGTGGGAGCCTGTCTCGCTCTTCATCTCCGTGTAGCTTGTAAGTCAGATGTCTGTCTAAGCACTCGGCGAGTGTCAGGGATAGCTCTGGCAGATTTCCTGTGTAGAGGCGTCCAGCAACATCCTCAGACCCCACATCTTCTACCTTGGCAGATAAGTCTGTAAGCGCGCCTTCTAAGTTTTGGTCAATCTGGCCTCTTGCAAGCTGTAGCATAGCCTCCTCGCCAAACTCATTCTTCACCAACTCCAGCATTGTTTGCCAAACAGGTGCTTCATTACGGTAGCTGGCAACAAAGATTTAAACTCAACAAGGGCAGTGCTGCAAGACTTCATCGCCTCCTTGAAGTCTTTGCCGAGGACTTTGTAGAAGAAGGTCTTACCAGCGACTTCACGAATATCCTTTGGAACACTACGCTTGAAGCGGAGCACCTCGAAGGCAGTCCTGAAGACGTATTTGGGTAGCTTATCTTTGCTTTGGCTAGACATATCTGATTCCTTTGCTTGAACTTACTTCATACTAAAGGAACGTTTCTACTAAGTTGTCTGTCCGTTTTTGACCTATTTGTTCTGTTTTCGACACTTTTGAAAAGAACCGTACAAGACCGTAAAAAAGGGAACCTACCTTTTAGCTCCTTGGAGTGCTCATCAAAGCCTCACGAAGCAGTGCTGCGTAAATAACCACAGGAACTCTCGAAATAACCCCGAAAGAGTTCCCGTAAAAGATTCCTGTAGGGGGCCGCAGCCCTTATTTTACTCAGTATTATGGTAATTTTTAGATTAATATGGTACCCGAGGCCGGACTCGAACCGGCAAGCCTTGCGGCGGGGGATTTTGAATCCCCTGCGTCTACCAGTTCCGCCACTCGGGCAACGCTCGGCTGATTTAGCGAGGCACCGCGCCCCCGTCAACGCTTAAATATAAGAATGTGCGTCTTTTACAAATTCTTCGCATTAAAGGTATTGCATTGAACCATACGCGCCTTTTTAAATCCGCGTTGGAACCAGTTTTGCCGCTGCGCGGATGTGCCATGCGTAAACGTGTGCGAATTAGGTTGCTGCCCCGCATTGCGCTGCAACGTGTCATCGCAAATCTGTTTAGCCGCGTTGATCGCCTCGCCCAGATCACCACGCTCTAAGGTCTTTAGCTTTTCTTGTGCATACCGCGCCCAAATCTCAGAATAACAATCCGCTTGCAGCTCGATCATCACAGAAACACGATTACTATCCCCTTGCGACATGGTTTGGCGCGCTTGGTTTGCTTTCCCCAGGGTGCCCATTTCGTTCTGAACATGATGCGCAATTTCATGCGCGACAACATAGACTGCTGCAAAATCACCCGACGAACTCAATTTGCGTGACATCGTGGTGAAAAACAAGGTTTTCAAATAGGCTTTTTATCCGCAGGGCAATAAAATGGGCCAGATGCCCCACTTGCGCCACCGCAAGGCGATTGCGTCGCGCCTTTAAAGAAAACCAACGACACAGGCGGATACGCCCGCCCAACTTGCTGTTCAAACACCTCAGCCCTAATGGTTTCGGTATCTGCAAGGGTTAAGGCAACAAATTGCCCCGCCTGTTTATCCGCCTCGGTAATCTCGGTTGTTGCACCGCCAGATCCGCTTTGCCCACCCGCAATATTCAGCAGTGTCGCGGGATAAAAACCCATGAAATACCCAATCGCAAGAACGGCTATCAAGCCCACGCCGCCAATGCCACCCGCCGCTTTACCGCCGCCTTTTCCACGTCGATCTTCAATATTTTGACTGCCGCGCCGTCCCTGCCATTTCATAGTGATCCCCTAAATTTGTCTGTTCTTCATAAGCTAAGCAGCCCTGCGTCCATTCGCAAGGCTTGACGCAACACCACCCAAGGGGCAAGACAGTGCAAAAAAGAGGCATCAGCAGTGCTACGCAGACTTTATAATTGGACAGTGTCCCTCGCCATGACCAGATGGGCTTTGGCGGCTTTGGCAATGATTTCCTTTGTGGAAAGCTCGTTTTTCCCGATCCCACCCGATATTTTGTTGATCCCGATGATTATCGCAGCGCCAACCCGCACCTTTACCATCGCGTTTGTCTGCACAGTTTCATCCGTCTTAGGCGGCGCATTTGGCTATTACATTGGGGCCGAGTTGTTCGACACAATCGGCCAACCGATCCTCGATTTTTATCACAAACTCGATGCGTTTGAAGACTTCAAAGCCCGCTTTAACGAACAGGGCCACTGGGCCGTGCTTTTTGCTGGCGTCACACCCTTCCCCTACAAAGTCATCACCATTACCTCTGGCGTGACCGAATTGCCGTTCTGGACGTTTATGCTGTGGTCCACCATCGCACGGGGCTTTCGTTTTTTCGTGGTGGCGACGCTGCTGTGGTTTTACGGCGAACCCATTCGCGACTTTATCGAACGCAGGCTCGGCCTGATGTTTACCATCCTCATCGTCCTAATGATTGTAGGCTTCGCAGCTGTAAAGTTTTTCTGATGAACCAACGTCTTATCATTATCGCCGCACTAGGCTCCGCCTTCATGATCGCCGCCGCTTTTGGCTTTCAATACATCGGCGAACTGCCGCCCTGCAAAATGTGCATTTGGCAACGATGGCCCCACGGCGCGGCAATCGCCACCGGATTGATCGGCGCACTGGTCTATCATCGCGGCATTGCCCTGCTCGGCGCGGCCGCAGCCCTAACGACAGCCATCATCGGCGTCTATCACGCAGGCGTGGAACAAGACTGGTGGGAAGGCCCAACAACCTGCACCTCTGGCTCTGTGAGCAATCTTTCAGTCCAAGACCTGCTCACCAAAATACTCGAAGCCCCTTTGGTGCGCTGCGATGAAATCCCGTGGGATCTGTTCGGCGTTTCTATGGCAGGCTGGAACGCGATTATATCTTTTGGATTGGCCGCGATTTGGCTTGCCGCAGCAACACGACGCTAAGCCAGCAATTCCGCATCCCAATACAAGAAATCCATCCAGCTTTCATGCAAGAAATTGGGCGGAAATTTGCGCCCTGCATTCAACAGTTGATTGGCGGACGGCTGAACAGGCGGTTTGCGCAAATGCATCCCAACTTGTTTCAGCGAACGCGCGCCTTTGCGCAGATTGCACGGGCTGCACGACGCCACGACATTCTGCCAGGTCGTCTGCCCCCCGCGTGAACGCGGCACCACGTGATCAAACGTCATATCCCCGTGCGACCCGCAATATTGGCACATAAACTCGTCACGCAAAAACAGATTAAACCGCGTGAACGCCGTGGTTTTGGCAGGCTTCACATAATCCTTGAGAACAATCACCGATGGGATGCGAATTTCCACCGACGGCGAATGAACCACACGGTCATATTCCGCCAATATCGTCACACGATCCAGATAGGCGGCTTTTACCGCGACCTGCCATTTCCAAACGGACAGTGGGAAATAGCTGAGTGGGCGAAAATCCGCATTCAACACCAGCGCTGGATTGTTCTTTAAACCCACTGGGTTTCGGATAAAATCTTGGGTGAATTCAGAAGTCATGGTCGTAAAGCGTCCCTGCCCTGTAAGTGCGATTAAGCATCAGAGCGGGGCATCCCGCCCGTCACATGGCAGAACTATATATAGATGTTCCTTAGGGGCAACCTCTATATTTTACGGACAACTGGGTCTAGGAAATCGCTAAATGTAGTGGGAAACGCTACTCGGCGTCTTCCTCAAGCGCGTATTTCGAGAACAACGGACCTTGCGCCAGAAAGAACACAAACACCGCCGCCGTAAGGCCGAAGGTTTTGAAATTCACCCAAGCATCCGTGGACATCAAACGCCAGACGGCCTCATTCGCAACGGCAAGGCCAAAGAAAACCGCACAGGCTCGCTGCGTGAGCTTCATCCAACCCGCATCCTCCAACGGGATCACTTCTTCCATGACTAATCGCAGATAGGATTTTCCCTGCAGCAACCCTGCCCCCAAAATGCCACCAAACAGCACGTAAATAATGGTCGGTTTCATCTTAAAGAAACGATCGTCATTGAACCAAATCGACAAACCGCCGAACACAACCACAAGAACAGCTGTCACCAACTGCATCCGCGACAGCTTGCCCGTCAACCACCACAACAGCCCCGTCGAGACCAACAGCAGCGGAATAAACCCAGCTGTGGCGACGATAAACCCTTCGTAGGTGCTGCCAAAAATCTCGAACTCACGGTCTTTGATTTTTGTGTATGCGATGAAAAACAACACAATCGGCCCCATCTCGAGCCCCATTTTTACCGTCGGACTAATCTTTTGTTCGCTCATGCTACCCTGCCTGATTTGCTCAGCCGCCAAACTCTACCAAAATTGCGCCACCTGCAATGGCAACCATCAAACCTGCACGCAAAAAACCCACCTTTTCACGCAGGAACATCCAACCGATCAACGCGGCGAACACCACGGATGTTTCGCGCAGCACCGCGACCTCGCCGACTTTGTCCAACCGCGTGGCAAACATGATCGCACCAAAGCTGGCAAAGGCGACGAGACCGCCAATAATCCCACGCGAGGCCATTGCCGAAAACGGAGGTTTGATGGCCATCCGCCGATACCGCGCTATTGAAATTGGAGGGAATAAAATACCCTCCAACAAAAACAGCCAAAAGATAAACGTGAACGGATTTATCGTCGCGCGAACCCCATAAGCATCCCACGTCGTGTACGCCGCAACGCCAAACCCGGTCAGCACCGCAAAGAACAGCCCAACGCCCATCGTGCGCCGATCCAGCTTGTTTTGTGCCAAATTTACCCCCGCCAACGCAAATATCGCGGACGAAAGGCACAGCACACCAAACCATTGCAGCCCGTTATACGTCTCGCCAAAAACGAACCCAACGGCCACAATCGTGACCAGCGGCCCCATGCCGCGCACCACGGGATACACGACCGTGTAATCGCCACGCTCATACGCCATAGCTTGGCACATTTTATAGACAAAATGGATCAACATTGCGCCAAACAGCAATGGCCAAAGATGCGGCTCGGGCCACGGCACAACAAACAAAACAATTGGGATCGACATCACGCTATAACTGATATCAATCGCACCACGGGTTAGCCAAGGATCCAACTTCCCCTTTTGCAACGCGCCAAAAATTGCATGTAAAATAGCGGCGACAATGGCCAACACAAAGGCCAGATTACGCCCAGCTGCCGATCCTTCAACGGAAAGCAGCCACTCCGTCACCCGTCGTGACCCGTCAGCGCATTTGCAAATTCTTCTGGATCAAATGGGGCCAGATCATCAATCTGCTCTCCGACTCCAATCGCATGAATAGGCAACCCGAACTTATCCGCCAACGCCACCAAAACACCGCCCTTCGCCGTGCCATCCAGCTTGGTCATAACCAATCCCGAAACATCCGATATTTTCTGGAACACCTCAACTTGGTTCAACGCATTTTGCCCCGTGGTCGCATCTAAAACCAACAAAGTGTTGTGTGGCGCACTCGGGTCTTTCTTGCGGATCACACGCACAATCTTGGCCAGTTCTTCCATCAAATCCTGACGGTTCTGCAAACGCCCAGCCGTGTCGATCATCAACAAATCAGTGCCCTCAGCTTCGGCCTTGGTCATCGCATCAAACGCCAATGACGCAGGATCAGACCCTTCGGGCGCGGTCAGAACTGGAACCCCTGCGCGATCCCCCCAAACCTGCAACTGTTCAACGGCGGCGGCACGAAACGTATCGCCAGCGGCAATCACAACCGATTTTCCAGCCGCCTTAAACTGGCTCGCCAACTTACCGATCGTCGTCGTCTTGCCCGACCCATTCACGCCAACAACCAACACCACCTGCGGGCGTTTTGTGTACAGCGGCATCGGCTTGGCCACAGGCTCCATGATTCGCGCAACCTCAGCAGATAAAAGCGCCTTCAACTCGCCAGTCGACAGCTTTTTACCCAACCGCCCTTCGGCCAAATTAGCAGACACACGCAGCGCCGTATCGACACCCATATCCGCCGTAATCAGCAAATCCTCGATGCTTTCCAACATCGCATCGTCCAGCGCACGGCGCACAACACTCGTTTGCTCTTTGCGCCCAAACAATCGTCCCAAAAGGCCCGTTTTTTGTTCCACAGGTGCGTCCGCAACAGTTTCTTCCAAAGCAGCACGCGCAGCCTCTGCCTCAGCTTCTGCCTCCAACCGCGCAACAGTCGCCGCACCGTTTTCCTCTGTAAGACTCTGCTCCTCGGCAACACGTTGTTCCTCAGCCAACACTTGCGCAGCTTCGGCCTCGGCGCGGTCGCGTTCTTCTTGCAAAACCAACTCTGCCGCCGCGCGCTCATTTGTAATCTGTATTTCTTCTGCCGCCCTTTGGTGTTCAACTTCTGCCGCATCTTTTGCCGCAGTTTTCGCCGCTAACTCTGCCGCGTCTTGCGCATTTTTTGCAGCTTCGACTTGCGCTAACTTATCCGCCGAAAACCGATCTACCTCAGCCTGTTGCGCCGCCAATTCAGCAGCAACCCGTACCCGTTCAGCCGCGTCGTCTGCCAAACGCTGCGCTTCCGCTTCATCTGCTAAACGTTTGTCTTGCGCTGCCTGCGCAGCCTCGGCACACTCTACCTCCGCAAGTCGCGTCGTTTCAGCTTCCGCGCCAAACTTATCCTCGACAGCAATTTGTTCAACTTCAACCTCACCGCCCTCTTCAACAATGGCATCCAACCCCTCTTCGATTTTCGAAGAAGACTTAAACATACGATCTTTGAGTTTTTTGAAGAAAGACATGGTCGACCCACTGCTTGAAATGGCGTTCCCTTCACCTAACCCTCTGTTGCCAGCTTTTAAAGTCCGATTTTCGCACGACGCCCTGTTCAAAACCGTTAAACCGCCACCATGCGTTTGTTTCTTGTACTTTTGTGCCTGCCACGCCTGTTTTTGCTGAGCCACCGGATCGTCGATGCACCTCTGCCAAATGGGGTGTGCAAGTCTGCATTCGCGCTGCCTATTCGGCCTTTGATACCTGCCAAGCGTTGCGCGATGTGTCCCGCACCCACGGTCTTGATGCTGGCTTTTTTACCCGCCTAATCTGGCAAGAAAGCCGATTTGACCCAAACGCCCTATCCCCAGCGGGCGCACAGGTCATTGCACAATTCATGCCCCAAACCGCCAAGCTGCGTGGGCTTTCAGCATCCTACGACCCCACCATCACGCTGGATCATTCCGCAGAGTACCTCGCTGAATTGACACATCGTTTTGGCAATGTCGGGCTTGCAGCGGTGGCCTATAATGGTGGTGAAACACGCGCCAAGAATTTTATCTCAAAAAACAATGGGCTAGCGCAAGAAACCATCGATTACGTTCAAATCATCTCGAGCCAAACTGCAGAAGATTGGCGCGATACCCCACCCAAAACGCTCAATTTGGCGCTCGACCTAGTAAAAACCTTCATGCGATCTTGTTTGTTACTCGCCAAAAACGCAGGCTTTCAAAACTAAAGTCGCTTAATCCAAAACCCAACTTACCCCACTGGGGCGTCCAAATGGCGACCAGATCGGCACGTGCCAAGGCCAAAGCAAGGTACACCCGCAACGCCCACGCCTGTCAAAATGTGATTGATGCGCACAAACCCAATTACATCAAAAAACCACCGCAAGTATCTGGCCGCAAAGCATAATACGTTGCGCGCCTTGGCGTGAAATCCCATGGAACCGCGCAAAAAATGTGCAATTTTTTGCGAAAATTCAACTGCGCCTGCGCTGTATACAAAAACTAAATCCAATCTGGTTCAACTTTTCATGAATTGACCCAAGATCATTATTCCATCTTAAACATTAGCGTGTATCCTAAGCTCATGTTTGAATATCCCACTTACTCTCGGTCGGAAAAAATTGCAGACGGCTCACTCCACATATTAGGGTGCACTATCACGATACTCAGCGCAGGCTTGTTACTTGGACTGTCTTTCGGCCACACATCCGGCCCGATGATCCTTGGCAACACAATCTACTGCGCCACTTTGATCGCCACGTTCGCGGCCTCGGCAATTTACCACTTCACCCCTTGGGAAGGTCGCCGCCCGCTGTTTCGCCGCATCGATCACGCCGCAATTTACCTAAATATTGCGGGCACTTACACAACATTGATTCTGTTCATTGGCTCGATGACCAGCTTTATCGTGCTCAGCGTTGTCTGGGCGCTTGCGGTATATGGCATCATCCAAAAGCTGTTCTTTTAACACACACCGGGCAAATTCGGCCTGGCCTTGTACCTGTTCATGGGATGGCTCAGCATCCCACTTTTATGGTCGCTAACACCAATCTTACCCTAGCTATCATCAGGTTTAATCGCAGCTGGCGGATTGCTTTACACCGCTGGCGTGATCTTCTTTAACTACGAAAAGTTGCGGTTTTCATTGGCGATCTGGCATGGCTTTGTCTTTGCCGCCTCCACCTGTTTCTTTATCGCGATTGCGGTGGGAACCTATCACTTCGCTATCTAAAGGTGGGGCGCTTTTAAACGCCCCAACCCAATTAAATCATGGCCATGCCGCCATTCACGTGCAGCGTTTGCCCCGTGATATAGCTCGCCTCATTAGACGCCAGATAGGCCACGCTCGATGCAATCTCATCCGCCGCGCCCATACGACCCATCGGAATTGCACCCAGCATGCTTTCTTTCACTTGATCAGACAGCTCTGACGTCATCGCCGTTTCGATAAACCCGGGCGCCACACAGTTCGCCGTGATCCCTCGCGTTGCAATTTCTTGCGCGTAGGATTTGGTCATGCCAATCATGCCAGCCTTCGATGCAGCATAATTCACCTGCCCCGCATTGCCCGTCACACCAACAATCGACGTGATGTTGATAATACGGCCAAATTTCTGCTTCATCATTGGGCGCATCACCGATTTCATCAACCGCATTGTGGATGTAAGGTTCACGTCAATCACGTCCTGCCATTCCTCGTCCTTCATCCGCATGAACAGGTTATCGCGTGTAATTCCCGCGTTATTCACCAGAATATGCAGACCTCCCATCGCCTCGGATGCTTGCCCAGCAAGGGCCGTTACAGCCTCCGCATCGCCCAGATTACACGGCGTCACAAACGCACGCTCACCCAGTTTTGCGGCAAGCGCGTTCAGCGGATCAACCCGCGTGCCAGACAAGGCCACGGTCGCGCCTTGCACATGCAGTGCCGTTGCAATCGCACCGCCAATACCACCAGATGCACCCGTTACCAGCGCACATTTCCCTGTTAAATCAAACATTTGTCTTATCCTATCTTCTCTGCAGCGGCTTTTACGCCATCTGGGTCATTTACGGCCATGCATTCCAATTCGCGATCAATCCGACGGATCATGCCCGATAACGCTTTGCCCGCGCCAATTTCATAAACCTCGGTTACACCGTGCGCCGCAGCCCAGCCCATGCTTTCACGCCAACGCACAGATCCAGTCACTTGTTGAACCAGTAATTCTTTGATCGTTTCAGCATCTGTAACGGCCTCTGCACGCACATTTGCAATCACAGGAACAGACGGTGGATTTACCGTTACTTCTGCCAATGCTTGCGCCATGCGATCCGCAGCAGGCTGCATCAATTCACAGTGGAACGGCGCAGATACTGGCAGAATAACCGCCCGTTTCGCGCCCTTTTTCTTAGCAATCACAACCGCACGTTCCACAGCGGCTTTATGCCCAGACACAACAACTTGCCCCGGATCATTGTCATTTGCGGCCTGACACACATCACCCTGCGCCGCTTCCTCTGCCACGGCCTGCGCACCCGCAAAATCAAGCCCCAACAGCGCGGCCATCGCGCCAACACCCACAGGAACCGCCGCTTGCATCGCTTCGCCGCGAATGCGCAACAATCGCGCAGTATCAGCCAACGAAATCGACCCAACAGCACAAAGCGCGGAATATTCGCCCAAACTATGCCCTGCCACGAAATCCGCCATCGACACGTCCACGCCCTCGGCCTTTAACGCAGCCATCGCCGCCATCGAGGTCGCCATCAACGCAGGTTGCGCGTTTTGCGTCAGCGTCAGATTAGCAATATCACTGCCCCAGATCAAACCAGACAAATCCTCACCCAGTGCATCATCAACTTCTTGAAAAACCGCTTTCGCGCCAGGATAAGCATCAGCCAAGGCTTGCCCCATCCCAATTGTTTGCGCACCCTGTCCAGGGAAAACAAATGCCCGTGTCATAACTGTCCTCTCGTTTTTATTTTTCCGCGATTTAAGCAGCTATCTAAAAGGATGCAAGTTTCTGCGCCTCGCTGCAACCATTAACGCCTTCAAATCAACAGTTTGAATTGCACCCAAGCCCCATCCTGTTACTGTAAAATGAACAAGCCAATTCGAAGGAACGATCATGTCAGCACGCAATTCGCAAACCCACTACGGCAGCGTCACGAAACTCTTTCACTGGCTAACAGCACTGTTAATCCTAACGGCCATTTCACTAGGTGTTTTTGGCAGCTACGGCATCGACACAACGACCGAGGCCGGCATTTCCCGAGCCGCTTGGGTGTTTTCTATGCATAAAACCATCGGCATTTCCGCCTTCATGGTCGCAGTCCTTCGCATCCTTTGGGCGATCACCAACACAAAACCGGGGCTACTGAACGCAGATCGCAAACTAGAGGCCACGGCCGCCAAAGTTGTACACTGGCTGCTCTACATATCACTGGTGATTGTTCCCTTATCTGGCTGGCTCCACCACGCTGCCGCATCGGGCTTTGCGCCAATCCTGTGGCCGCTTGGGCAATCCCTTCCGCTCGTTCCAAAATCCGCCGCCGTGTCCGAATTCTTTGCCGGCTGGCATTTCGTCTTCACAAAAATCCTCGTCCTTTCAATATTCCTGCACATTGCTGGCGCGCTAAAACACCACGTCATCGACAAAGACGCGACCTTGCGTCGTATGCTCCCAGGTGTGCCCTCCCTAACCGCTGGCATCAAAACTGATCACCCACGCGGCCCCGTTTTCGGTGCGATCGTTATTTACCTAATTGCAATGGGCATCGGCTCTTTCATCGGCCTCCAAAGCCCTGAAAACAAAACAAACGCCGCAGAACTTGCCGCCGTCAGCTCTGATTGGGAGGTATCCACAGGCACGCTTGGCCTTACGGTTAAACAATTTGGATCTGATGTTGCAGGCAGTTTCAAAGACTGGACCGCGCAGGTTTCGTACGACGAAACCACCCAAACAGGCGATTTGGTCGTCACCGTTTCCATCGGATCACTACAACTAGGGCAAATCGCAGGCCAAGCCCTTGGCACAGATTATCTGGATGCCGAAACATTTGGCACGGCCACCTACACAGCCGCCATCACAGCAACCGCCGATAGGCATTTGGCAAGCGGGTCTTTGAACCTGCACGGCATTGATGCCCCACTTGATCTGCCATTCACACTTACAATTTTTGATGGCGTTGCAACGGCCAAAGGTGCCACCGCCATTGATCGGCGCACGC
Source organism: Amylibacter sp. (assembly GCA_037625035.1). GTDB lineage: Bacteria > Pseudomonadota > Alphaproteobacteria > Rhodobacterales > Rhodobacteraceae > Amylibacter. The sequence goes on along the minus strand of JASJIO010000024.1, from coordinate 2,541 downwards.
ATAAAGTGGGCGAAGTACAGGCCAGCGAAAACAACCTTGGTTTTAGTGTCGCAGTCTCGTTTGATCTAACCGCCCAAAAAGCCAACTGATCCACACAAAAAAAGGGCGCTCCAAAGCGCCCTTTTCCGCAATTTTTAGCAGTGCTTATTCAGCGGCAGATGCTTCAATAGAGATTTGAACCGCAACCTCATCACCCACAGCGGGTGCAAATGCGCCCAAACCGTAATCGCTGCGTTTCAGCGTAGTTGTCGCGTCAAAACCCAACCAAGCCTTGTTTGCCATTGGATGCGTGCCAGCTTTGTTTAGCACCGCGTCCAGCGCCACAGATTTCGTCACACCATTCAGGCTCAGATCGCCCGTGATAACTGCAGTGTTGTCGCCCGTAACTTCGATCCCAGTGGTTGTGAATGAAACCAGCTCGTCGTCTGTCGCATCAAAGAAATCTGGTGACATAAAGTGACCAGAACGTGCTTCCCAGCCTGTAAACATAGATTTCACAGGCATGGATACCGAAACAGAAGACGCCGACGGATCCGCCTCGTCATACGTGATGTCGCCAGCAAACCCCGAGAACATGCCCCAAGTTGTTGAGAAACCGATGTGGTTATACGAGAATAGGATTTGGCTGTGGCTGGAATCAAGCACGTATTTTGCTGGTTCTGCAACTGCGCCAGTGCCAACAAGTGCCAAAGCCGCAGCGAATAAAGTCGTTTTCATAGAAGGACCTCTTTTTCCGAAATTTGTTATACCTAACCCCTAGCAGCAATAAACGACGCCTCAACCCTAAGGACTTCAAAATACTGTGTTCCAAAATTAGCAACGTATAAAGCTGGAGTTCACTTAAACAGAACAAGCGCCCGCAGCCAAATCCATCTTTTGCACAGGATGCACCGCTTATCCTTGCATTCCCGCCCCCCTCTGCTACACCCCTAAAATCTTCCGCACATTCTCTTTCACGCGGACGCCTCTCGTACCGGGGCGCGGAAGATTATCCCGGTTTTGAAGCACGCTAACATATGGTGATAAAATGGCGCTCTACGAGCACACATTTATTGCGCGTCAGGATCTTTCTAACGCGCAAGCCGAAAGCTTGATCGAGCATTTCGGCGCCGTTCTAACAGACAACGGTGGTACTGTTGTTGAGAACGAATATTGGGGCCTCAAAACGATGGCCTACAAAATCAACAAAAACCGCAAGGGCCACTATGCCTATCTCAAATCAGATGCGCCTGCGCCAGCTGTTGCCGAGATGGAACGCCTGATGCGTTTGCACGAAGACGTAATGCGCGTTCTGACCATCAAAGTTGATGAGCATGAAGAAGGCCCGTCTGTTGTAATTCAAGCCAAAAATTCCCGCGACGAACGTCGCCGCGAACGTTAAGAAAGGACGCTAAATCATGGCAAATAAACCATTTTTCCGCCGTCGCAAGTCTTGCCCGTTCTCTGGCGATAACGCGCCAAAGATCGACTACAAAGACACGAAATTGCTTCAGCGCTACATCTCTGAGCGTGGCAAGATCGTTCCATCCCGTATCACTGCAGTATCTGCTAAGAAGCAACGCGAATTGGCAAAAGCCATCAAACGCGCACGCTTCCTCGCACTTCTGCCTTATGCTGTGAAGTAAGGAGCAAACTTATGGATGTTATCCTACTAGAACGCGTCGCAAAGCTCGGCCAAATGGGCGATGTTGTGTCGGTTAAGCAAGGTTACGGTCGTAACTTCTTGTTGCCACAAGGCAAAGCCCTGCGTGCCACTAAAGGCAACATGGAGAACTTTAAAAACCGCAAGTCTCAGCTCGAAGCGCAGAACTTGGAAACCAAAAAAGAAGCAGAAGCAGTTTCAGTGAAACTCGACGGACAGCAGTTCGTTGTGATTCGCTCCGCATCCGACTCTGGTTCGCTTTACGGTTCCGTTTCTAACCGCGACGCAGCTGATGCCGCAAAAGAAGCAGGCTTTACACTGGATAAAAAACAGTGCGTTTTGGCTGGTCCGATCAAAGATTTGGGCGTTCACGCAATTCAGGTTGTGTTGCACCCAGAGGTGATCTGTTCAATCGAAGTGAACGTTGCACGTTCCGCTGAAGAAGCAGAATTACAAGCATCAGGCAAATCCATTCAAGAATTGGAAGCCGAAGCTGAAGCAGAAGCAGAATTCGAAATCGCCGAGTTGTTCGACGATATCGGTTCCGCAGCGCTCGACGACCTGGAAGAGGCTGTGCCTTCTTCAGACGACGCCCCTGCCGAAGACGACAGCGAAGAGCCAAAAGCTTAATCCTGTTCATAAGATCAAACCAAAGGCCCGCAGTTCATTCTGCGGGCCTTTTTTGATGTCTAAACTTGTTTGTTAGCTCATAGTTTGGCGTTCGCGCGCAAATATTAGGCGGCGTTCGCCATATTCAGGTAAACTTGCGCCTCATACCCACGCAAGCTACAGGCCACAGCTGATCCAAACAGTTTCCAATCATCGTTTTTCAAATCTGGAAACAGCGCGAACAGCTCTGCTTTCGTATCACTTTCCAATGACCCTAGCGCCAGACCACC
>JASJIO010000023.1:0-5475 GCA_037625035.1 Amylibacter sp. | reverse complement strand
CGAGGGATCGTTTGGGTGGACGGATTAAGGCAGCGCGGGTCGGCGACAGCGCGTTTGACTTGGGGCCCGCGTGGTTTTGGGACGGGCAACCGCGCATTGCCGCGTTAATTGATCGCTTTGGGATAACGCGGTTTGAGCAATTTTCACAGGGTGATCTGGTTTTCGAAAATGAGCGTGGAGCGGTGCAACGGGGGCGTGGACATGCGCCGATGCAGGGGTCGTTTCGGGTGGATCGCGGGGTAACTGCGCTGACGGATGCGCTGTTTGGTGCATTGCCTAATGGATGTGTGAAGATGAGGCAGACTGTTCAATCAGTGGCATTGGACGGTGACGTTGTGACGGTTCGAACGAATGCAGGTGATGTGTTTACGGCCAATCAGCTGGTTTTTGCATTGCCGCCGCGTGTTGCAGGTTTGATTGCATTCGAGCCTGCTTTGCCTGCCAATGTGATGCAAAGCATGGGTAATGTGCCGACTTGGATGGCGGGGCAAGCAAAAGCGGTTGCGGTGTATGACACGCCGTTTTGGCGCGAAGAGGGTCTGTCTGGGGATGCGATGAGCCGATTTGGCCCGATGGTGGAAATCCACGATGCGTCGCCGATGGACGGTGCGACGGGCGCATTGTTTGGGTTTATCGGTGTGCCAGTTGGGGCGCGTTTGGATGAAGCTGGGCTTCGTGAGCAGGTGTTGGCGCAGTTAGGGCGTCTGTTTGGAGAACGTGGTGCGCAGCCAAAGGCATTGTTTGTTAAGGACTGGGCGTTTGATGCGTTTACATCGACTGACGCAGATCGCGAACCGATGTACGCCCATCCGCATTACGGGATGCCAAAGGCGTTGGCGGGGTTGTGGGATGGGCGAATTGTCTTTGGCGGAACAGAAGTTGCCAGCGAGTTTGGCGGGTATCTTGAAGGGGCATTGGAGGCAGCCGAGGTCGCGTTTGCGCAGGTAAATTTACGCTGAAGTTTCGCGGCAGTATGCGTCGATTTTTGATTGTTGTTCAGGTGTGGTTCGAAGTCCGAGTTTTGAACGCCGCCAAAGGAAATCTTGGCCTGTTCGAACCCATTCATTTGCGATTACCCAATCTAGTTCGCGTTGGGATATCCCGTTGCCAAAGTCTGTACCAAGGTCATCAACAGATTGCGCGTTTTCGAAAATCACGCTGGCTTCTGTTCCGTATTGGCGGATAAGACGTTTGATTGTTTTGGGTTCTAGGAACGGGAGTTGTGTTGCGAGTTTTTCGCGCAGGTTGGCGACACCTGTGATTGGGAAATCGCCACCTGGCATCGGAACGCCAGCGGTCCAGATTTTGGTTTGTGTCTCAAAAACGCTGTCGATTTTTGAAAGCGCGGCTTCGGCCAAGCGGCGGTAGGTTGTGATCTTGCCGCCAAAGACGTTTAGAACAGGGCCGCCAAGGGACGTGTTCACGCGTAAAACGTATTCGCGTGTCGCGGCGGTGGCCGAGCTGGCGCCATCGTTGTAAAGCGGGCGAACGCCTGAATATGTCCAGACAACATCGTCCAAAGAGATATCTTTTGCGAGGTAGTTATTCGCAAAATCAATGAGATAGGATATTTCGGCGGGTGTGCAGGTGGGGGCGGTGTTGGGGTCATCGTGATCGGCGTCTGTGGTGCCGATTAGGGTGAAATCATCCTCGTAGGGGATTGCGAAAATGATGCGGCCGTCTTCGCCTTGGAAGAAATAGCATTTATCGTGATCGAACAGGCGCTTGGTGACGATGTGGCTGCCGCGTACCAAGCGCACGCCTTCGGTTGAATTCAGGCGGATGGTTTTGTGGATGATGCTTTCGACCCATGGGCCGCCTGCGTTCACGATCATTTTCGCGCAATGAATTGCTTCGGTTCCATCGGGGTTTTTGGTAGTGATGTGCCAAAGATCGTCGAGAAATTCGGCGGAGGTGACTTTGGTTTGCACCATGATTTCTGCACCTCGATTTTGCGCATCACGGGCGTTGAGCACAACAAGGCGGGCGTCTTCTACCCAGCAGTCCGAATACTCAAATGCTTTTTTAAATCGAGTGTCGAGCGGGCCGCCTTCTGGAGAATCTTGCAGGTTTATTGTTTTGGTGGCGGGCAGTATTTTACGCCCACCGATATTGTCGTACAAAAACAGGCCAAAGCGGATCATCCATGCGGGGCGACGGCCCTTCATCCATGGCATGAAAAGGGATAACAATCGTGATGCTGGTGTGTCGCTCTCGAAGCGCATGTCGGCGTGATAGGGCAGCACAAACCGCATCGGCCAACTGATGTGAGGCATGGCGCGCAGAAGTGTTTCTCGTTCAATCAAGGCTTCGCGAACGAGGCGAAATTCAAAAAATTCGAGGTATCGCAATCCGCCATGAAACAGTTTGGTGGAGGACGAAGATGTAGCAGAGGCCAGATCGTGCATTTCGGCCAATTTGACAGAATAACCTCGCCCAATTGCATCACGGGTGATGCCGCATCCGTTGATGCCGCCACCGATAACGAAAAGATCCACAGGTTTTGCGTGTTCAGTCATTGGTACATTCTATCGAGGAATTTGAACCTGTTTTGACCAGTTCCAAGGATAGAGTCTAGTGCGTTTCATATTATGTAACGGGCCACGCGGTTTGGATTAGTAGTCTCGGGTTGGATCGACGATGTTGACCAAATCCTTACCTGACATCCATCGTTCTAGATTGTTTAGGAACAGATCAAACGACGCATCTGCCCATCCGTCATAAACCGAGGAGCTATGTGGCGAGATGATCGTGTTTTCTGACGTCCACAATAGGCTGTCAACGGGGAGCGGTTCTGTTTCGAAAACATCTAGCGCGGCACCTGCAATTGTACCGCTTTCCATTGCCTGAAGCAGCGCGTTTTGATCGATCACGCCGCCGCGCGATACATCAGCAACGATCACACCTGGTTTCATGGCGTGGAATTCCGCTGGTCCGAGCAGACCGTGTGTTGTGGTGGTTAGGGGCGTTGCGACCGCGATGAAATCGGCTTGCGGTAAAATCGCAAGCAATGCATCGGATGCGAAAACCTCATTTACATGATCCATTGGTCGAGGTGTCGCACGAGTGCCAATGACGTGCATTCCAAAGGCCTTGGCGCGTGCTGCGATGGCGCGACCTGTGTGGCCCAAGCCTATGATAAGCAGTGTTTGGCCTTTGAGCGGTTTTACGGTGCGGGGTCGCCAGATTTTCTGTGCTTTATCTGATTGGAGGCCAGCGACGTTGAGTGTGAAGTGTAAGAAGCTGCCCATCACGTATTCGGCCATCATATCGGCGGCGACGCCAGCAGCGTTGGTGACCGTGGTGCGTGATGTATGCCAAGTTCCAAAGTGATCGGTTCCAGCGCCGCCGTTGGCGATCCAGCGGGGGCCGCCCCTAGCGAACAAGGCATCTCGCGGGTAGTTTTGTGTGCCTGCAAAACGAACTGTGTAGACCACATTTGGGCGAAATAAATCTACTTGCGCGGGGAGGTCGGCGTAGGTCGTGCACTCTGCCACGTCCACGGACGGATGGGCGGCTCGCAGTCTTGCTGCTTGCGCGGAGGTCTCGTCATTGTGAAGCAGGATGCGTAATGGGTCAGGCATCTTGGGGCTCTGGGCTTGCATGTATCAGCGATAAAAGTTCAGAAAATTTGACATCTGGATCGAGAAGTCGGCTTTGCATACGCCAAATTTTGGCTCTGCGTTCTGGGGCAAGGGGGGCGGCCATGACGTGAAACTTGGCTTCGATTTCTGCTATCGACATTGGCGATTCTGGTCCGCCGCGCGCGTGGATATCACCCGAGGCATGGGCAGCACCGTCGTGGGTGCGCACAGTGACGTCTGACCAACGCCCAGTGGGGAAACGTTCTGAATGGCGGCTGTTCTCGTACACTTCAATCTTGCCCAGAGCATCTGCAACACGGGTGTCGGTTAGGCCTTGTTCCATAACATGCTCTGGCCCGATCCGTCCGTGAACTAAACGCGTCGCAAGTGCGAACGGCAGTGAATATTGCGCCTGAGATGTTGTTTTTGGCATTCCAGGATACAAGGCGGCAGCTTGGGCGAAAGTTCGGACCTCGATCTTGGAAACATCGTCTTCGTGCAGATCATTGTCTTGCAGAACTTGGCCCAAAGCATCGATTGCCGCGTGTGCCCAGCGGCAAATTGGGTAGGGTTTGATGTAGTTGTCTAGGATCGTCCAGTGGATGCCAAGATCGGACCAATGATGCGCGACTTCCGCGTCCTCAATCGTGATTGCTGGCGCGCCTTCAAATCCGTCTTGGGCCATAAGCGCCGCCATCGTGCCAACCATAGCACCCATGCCAGAACCATCGTGCAGCATTGTTGGGTTGGCAATTTCGCGCATCATTTGGCTGCGCGGGCCATGGTATTCTGCAATGCCGAGGGCATGGCGCAACACATCTGGTGCAAGGTTCAGAAATCGAGCGCCAATTGCCGCGGCCCCGAGCGCGTTCCATGCGCCAGAGGTGTGATAATCAGTGACGGTAGCGTGCAGTGCGATAGCGGCGCGGGCAGAGATTTCGTAGGACATGACCAGTGCAGCAAGAGCATCGCGCCCAGTGAGGTTTGGGTTATGTTCAGCGAAAGCGCAGAGGGCAGGAATCACGGCGCAGCCAATGTGGCCTTTGGTTGGATTATAGCCGTCATGCGCATCCAGATTGTCGATTTGTGTGGCGGTGGCAAAGGCGGCCCCTGAAATCGAGGATTTGCGACCGTCAAAAAGAAGTGTTGCGGCATCAGCTGGCGTGCCAGCCGATTGAAACCGTACGGCGTGATCGCGCGCAATACGGCCCGATGCCATTTGCGCCGCGCCTGCAGCAACACCGAGCGTGTCGATCAGTAATGTGGCGGCCATTTGAAGGGCGTGTTCAGGCACATCGGGCGCGCCGAGTGTAAATTCTGCAATCTGATCGAACTTCATCGCTTGGTCCTTTCGAGGAGGCTGCCAAAGCCTGTTATTGGATCGGTTATGTCCAGTGTGCCAAGGGCTTCGAACATCATGGCCTGGTTGGAGCTGACAACTGGTTTTCCGAGTTTTTGTTCAAGACGATCGAGCGTTTCGACGCTGCGCATTTCGGTGCACGATAGCACAATTACGTCCGCATCTGGGTGGTCGGCTTTTAAGCCAAGCGCGTAGACGGCATCTGGATCAAGTGCGCCCTGTTCGTGATTACCGAGTGCGTCGTCTACCTCAGATCGGGTGACGGTTTCGAAACCCGAGTTGGCCAAGAAACCCACGGCCAGTGTGTTGATTGCAGGGACATAAGGCGAGGCAAAACCGATGCGTTTTGCGCCCAGTGCGGTAAGAGCGTACACCAGCGCACCTGCGGCAGTTACGGTTTTTGCGCCGCTTGCGGTTTCGGTCCGTTTCGCCAAGGCGCGATCAAATGCGGGGCCGTGAGTTAAGGTGGCAGAGGTGCAGCCATAAATTACAACGTCGGGTTTCACACCCAATAACAGGTGTAAGGGTTCA
>JASJIO010000022.1:0-7332 GCA_037625035.1 Amylibacter sp. | reverse complement strand
GGAGGGTGACTTGATCGTCGGCTCCAACAACAGCTAAATCGCGACGCTGGTCGAGCGGCATTCGCGGTTTGTGATGCTGGCGAAGTTGGAAAACAAGAACACCCAAAGCGTTATCACAGCCCTTATCCCTGCGGCCTTAATCATTGGTCGTAGCCCACCCATTTCGCGTGGACCGACGGCAATCATATGCGCGTGACCGCCGCTAATTGCACGATAGGCTTCGTTCAGTGTGAAGACAGATTGGTCAGCCCCGATTGGGATCGGGCTTTGCCGTGCCACTTGGCCCAAAGCTTCGAGAGACGTCGAAGACGTGGGTTGCTCAATATACTCCACGTCAAAGGGCGCGAGGCGGGTGATCATTCGCAAGGCCGTGGCTGGATCCCAGGCCTCATTCGCATCAAGACGGAGGCGCGTAGTCCCGATCGAGTCCCTGACAGCTTTTGTTGCCGCTACATCGCGATCGGGATCAATCCCGACTTTCAGGTAAATGATTGGGTGGCCTTGGTCGACCGCAACTTTTGCATCTGCCACAAGTTCATCAATGGATTGGCCTTGCAGGAAATAGAAATAGCCGACGTGATTGCGCACAGCCCCTCCGAGCAGGTCCCAAACGGGACGCCCAGCCGCTTGCCCTTGCAAATCCAGTGCCGCCATATCAAAGCCGCACATCAATTGGTTGGCATAGCGCGGCATATTCCCGCCAAAGACCAGAAAGTGCCCGCGATAAGCCTCGGCAATTATTTGAGAGGCGTCAAACACCGAACGTCCAACAAATCGCTCGCCAATCTTGCGCAAGACAATGGCCTGCGCGCCAGCATCTGGTGCCGTGGTCGTCTCACCAATGCCGATACTGCCGTCTTCACCAACTAATTCGATCAGGTTGACACAGAATACATCTTCTGTGCCTTGCGACCACACGTAGGGCGTTTTCAACGGTAGCATCATCGGTGTGACACGGACTTCGGTGATGATCATTTTGAGTCTCCCTAAAGCTCATCGTAGAGTCGGGTGATGTTATCTTGCGTAAAACGCAGAGGGACCGGATCGACAAGACGCCAAACATCTGCATTGCCGCCGCTTAGTAATGCAATTGCACGTTCAGTATCGCAAATTCCACCGCCATAAAGCCGGTTGGCCAGATTGAGCACTGCTGTCTCGTGCATCGCCCTACTACCGCTCCCACAGGCATCCTTTACCAACAACACGCGGAAGCCGTGCAGAATTGCGTCGCGGACGGTTGCTGCGATACAGGCCTCTGTCCAAACGCCGCAAATGATGAGCCATTCAGCTCTTTCATCAGCGAGCAATTTCTTGAGGCTTGTTCCCAAAAATGCGGACGCATCATTTTTCGTGATCACCGCTTCACTAGACGTGGGGGCCACTTCGCCACATATCGCAGTTAGGCCCACGGCAGCGTCAGAAAAGGTGGGTGACCCATCGGGTCGCGTTGCTTCAAATGGTCTAGGTGGTTCGGTGGAAAAATCCCGAATGTACGCTGCATAGGCCACTTGGAACTCATTGGAACGTGCTGCAGCAAGGAGCTTGGATGCGTTTGAAAGAACACGATCAAACTCATCCGCGTGGTAGTCAGGATCGGTGCGTTGCTCTTCCTGAATGTCAACCAACAAGAGCACAGTTCGGTTCTTTGGAAGGATCATTTGTTCGTGGAGGGGCTGGCGCATAGGTGATCCATAACAAAGTGATTACTTTGATCATATCGGCGGGCTGGCGTGTGTGTCGTCGGTTTGCGACAATTCGAAGCAAGTCTTGCGACATGCCGCTTTAAGGCTATAAATACCCGACATTCGTGCAATGCCACTCAAAGTCTTCAAGCGGAATAAGCTCTATAGCTACCGCGGCACAGTTGCCGGTAGGCGATTACGAGGCCCTACGGGAACAGCGGACAAAAGGATCGCAGCAGAAATCGAAGCAAAGGCGTGGCAAAGTCATCTTGATGGACCGGGCGCAACACTAACATTTGCCCAAGCGGCAATTGCTTACAGGCAGGCTGTGCGTGCCGACCGATTTCTTGATCGTTTTGAGGACTATTGGATGGACACGGTTGTCCCGAAGATTACAGGCGAGGCTATCCGCCAAATGGCCCGCAAGCTGTATCCCGGCGCTGCCAACGCCACTTTGAACCGTCAAGGCATCGTACCAGCGCAGGCGATCATCAATTACGCAGCGGATTTGGAATGGTGCGCACGGATCAGGGTGAAGCGGTTCAAAGTCAATGCCAAGAGAAAAACCCCTGCAACACGGGGATGGGTGGAAGCTTTTGCCGAGCAAGCGGTTCAAGATAATTTACACCATTTGGCAGCATTGTGCCTGTTTATGTTCAGCTCGGGAGCACGACGTGGTGAAGCATGTGCGTTGACTTGGGGCGACGTCGAGCTTTTTCAGAAGAGGGCGGTCATCAATCAAACCAAAATCGATGACCAACGCGTCGCGCACCTGTCGCCGCCAGTCATCGCGGTTCTTGTAAACATTCCTTCAAATCGCAAACCCGACAGTCCGGTGTTTTAATATGCTTCTGGTGAAAGTGTAGGACAGGTCTGGAACAACGTCATTGAGCGCGCTGGCATCGAAAAACTGTCACCCCACTGTTGCCGCCACGGTTTTGTGACTTCAATGCTTCAAGCAGGTATTGACCCCAAGGCTGTCGCTGTTCGTGGTGGCTGGAAAGACGTTGGAACCGTTATGAAATTCTATGCCCATGCGATGGACGATCCGACCGTCACGCATGTGCTTTTTTGGCACAAAATAGACACAAGACGAAAGCCCCTATCAAACAAGTAACTGTAAATAATAGGAAATATAACAATGACTTGAACCCTTCGTTGGGGAAGGGTGATCCACCTTTGCTCCTAAGAGGATTTTTTGGGGGCTGCAACAAGAAATGCTGGTGTTTGTGCAGTTTTTTGGAAATAAAGCGGTGTAAATAATACCTGAATTGGACCTTTGAATGTACGTTGCGACACTTATTTGTAAGCCTCATGAACCCTGTTTGAACGTCGAAATAATTGAGTCTGTGGGGAGTAAATTGGACCATTCGAAAGTTGATTGGTTGGCGCAAAATGAAGCCTGCGATTTGTATTTTGATGACCCCATCCAAGGATTTGAAGTGCTGTGGCGCGGGTTGCAGCGGATGCGAATCGACTTTTGTGTGCAGCCTGCAAAAGGGCGTCGCAAACAGGTGCTTTTGGCGGATATGGATAGCACAATGATCCAGCAGGAGTGCATTGACGAGCTGGCGGCAGAGGCAGGCGTAGGAGAACGTGTTTCTGGGATCACAGCGCGGGCGATGAACGGGGAACTGGACTTTGAGGCAGCGTTGAATGAACGGATTAACCTGTTGAAAGGGTTACCTATTTATGTGATTGGCGATGTGCTGAACAATCGAATTACGTTGATGCCCGGTGGCGCGGAATTGGTGGCGACGATGCGAGAAAACGGTGCCTATGCAGCGTTGGTTTCGGGTGGATTTATGGACTTTACCCAAGCGATTGCAGGGCGGTTGGGGTTTGACGAAAACCGCGCGAATACGTTGCTGCAAAAGGACGGAAAACTGACGGGGGAACACGGTTTGCCCGTGCTTGGGAAGCAGGCAAAGGTGGATGCGCTGAACGAGATCGTGGCGGCGCGGGGATTGACGCCAGATGACGTGATTGCGGTGGGGGACGGGGCCAATGATTTGGGCATGTTGCACCTTGCAGGATCGGGTGTGGCGCTGCATGCGAAGCCTGTTGTCGCGGCCGAAGTTGCGTTGCGGTTGAACCACGTGGATTTGACGGGTTTGTTGTATCTTCAGGGCTATAAAAAGACGGAATTCGTTAACGGATAACGCGCGTTCGTTAAGCACGGCGCGTTAATCTGGGGGCCAAATTCAGCGAAAAAACCGCCGCTAAAGTGTAGGCAAAGCGTATGCAAACGGTATGCAAAGCGTATGGCACTTTTTCCGTAACTTTTTTTGCGTGAAACGCGAGGCGCATTGCATTTTTGTCGATAAAATGAATTTGGCTGGTCACAATATTGCCAACAACTGGTCGTAGAAAGAAGCTTTAAATCTTTTTTCCAAAAGAGGTCCAATAAATTTTACCTTGAAATGTTTTACCCTCGCATTGCCCCATCTGTTTGTTTATAAGTTTCTGTAAGAAATGAAATGGGGATTTTATTGTGGTTTGATTGTGGCCTTTTCAATCATTCTGATGTTCTCGGCGCCGATCATGATTATCTTCCTGCCGATTGCTTTGGGGGCCACCCAATCTGCGACCTCGTTGGGGAAGTTACATTCGTTGCTGTACTTTATCGGGATATCGAAAGTGTACAGCACGGAATATCTTGTGCCCGAAATCATCAAAACAAGTTTTGTGCGCGGCATGGGATATACGATTGTCTTTGCCATTGTCGGGTGACCCTGTTGGTGGCATTCGGGTATTAATATCTGGCCGTGGTGTTCCCAGATTTTCAGGCTTTTCTATTGGTCGAGGAATGGCGCATTAAGAACGGTTACATTCCTGCTTTGGGATTGGCGTTTGTTGTTTTTCATTTTGCATGCTTGTCATGGAGTCCTGTGTTGCGGTTCCGATGGCAACCGCAGCTTATGGAATTGTGCTGAGCGAACGTGATTTTAACGGATTTTGGGGGCTTGGGTTTTGATGAAGGAAAATCCTTGCGACTTGGTTGACAGTTGCGGTGTCCATATTGGTTTTTGGCATTGTCGGCTTGGACCTGCTGACAGAGGAGTTTCAGGTCGCATCAATTATCCATATGATCGGGTGTTATTTAACGGGGCAGGCACCTGATTTGGTGAACTATCCGCTAAGTATGCCTGTGTTCGATACTGTTGGCGCCCAGATTTTTGGCATCATTTTGCTGTTTTTTGGATGTTATATGCCCTCGCCGTTTTGGGCCGCCACATGCGCTGTGTCCTTTCGCGAAGCTTTGGCTGAAGAAGAGGCGTCAAGGGTTCTGAACTTGCCGAGTAAGGCAGAACTGCGTCGTGACAACGAAAGCAAAACGAAGCAGGTGCAGGCGTTTTGGAAGAAGCTTATGCCTGTGCCACTGTCAGAAGCGCCATGAACTTTAGGGATTTAGCCATTCGGGGCGAAAGATTCAAAGTTGCGTGGGCACGTAAGTTACAAAAATGTTCAAAAAATAATACCAAAAGTCTCAATAATAAGTAATTATTGACTAAGACTCCCCTCTGGAATCATCTGCTGCGGCAACTGGCCCTACAGACTCGGCGCTGGATATTGCCTTTAAGGAATAAATCCATGGGGCGGGGGATTCTTGCGCCCTTTTTTGGTATCTGGCCGCGCGATGTGCGCTTTAACTATAGGACGCTCTACTCATGAAAATGACAACCGAAGAAGCTTTTGTAAAAACGCTGCAAATGCATGGTATCGACAATGCTTTCGGGATCATCGGCTCTGCCATGATGCCTATTTCTGATATTTTTCCTGACGCGGGCATCACCTTCTGGGATTGCGCGCACGAAACATCTGGTGGCATGATGGCTGACGGGTACACGCGCGCCACTGGCAAGATGTCTATGATGATTGCGCAAAACGGTCCGGGTATCACGAACTTTGTAACGCCTGTTAAGACTGCCTATTGGAACCACACACCGTTGTTGTTGGTCACGCCACAAGCGGCGAACAAAACAATCGGTCAGGGCGGTTTCCAAGAGATGGAACAGATGAACCTGTTCGCAGATTGCGTTGCTTACCAAGAAGAAGTGCGTGACCCATCGCGGATCGCAGAAACGCTGAACCGTGTTATCATGCAAGCCAAGCGTGCATCTGCACCTGCGCAAATCAACATCCCACGGGATTTCTGGACACAAGTGATCGACATTGATCTGCCAGTGATCGTTGATTTTGAATTACCACAGGGCGGTTCTGATGCGGTTCAATCTGCTGCTGATTTGTTGTCGAGTGCGAAATTCCCAGTGATCCTGAACGGCGCTGGTGCGATTTTGTCTAAAGGTGGGATCGAAGCATCTCGCGTGTTGGCAGAAACTTTGGATGCGCCGGTATGTGTTGGCTACCAGCATAATGATGCGTTCCCAGGCAACCACCCGTTGTTTGCGGGTCCGCTCGGTTACAACGGTTCCAAAGCTGGCATGGAATTGATTTCCAAAGCTGACGTTGTGTTGTGTTTGGGTACACGTTTGAACCCGTTTTCCACGTTGCCGGGTTACGGCATTGATTACTGGCCGACAGAGGCGAAAATCATCCAAGTTGATCTGAACCCAGATCGTATTGGTCTGACCAAGAAGGTTACTGTTGGTATCGTTGGTGATGCGGCGAAAGTTGCAAACGCAATTTCCGAGAAGCTGGCTGATGGTGCTGGGGATGCGGGTCGTGCGGATCGTAAGAACACGATCGCAACGACGAAATCTGCATGGGCGCAAGAGCTGACTTCTATGACAGACGAGGCAGACGATCCAGGTACGGATTGGAACGTGCGTGCGCGTGCGGACAAGCCTGATTGGATGGCTCCGCGTATGGCGTGGCGTGCGATTCAGGCAGCGTTGCCAGTTGAGGCGATCATTTCATCTGATATCGGCAACAACTGTGCGATCGGTAATGCCTACCCGTCGTTTAACGACAGCCGCAAGTATCTGGCACCGGGTCTGTTTGGTCCGTGTGGATATGGTTTGCCATCCATTGTTGGTGCGAAAATCGGTCAGCCGACTGTGCCAGTTGTTGGATTTGCGGGTGACGGCGCGTTCGGTATTTCCGTGAACGAATTGACAGCGATTGGTCGTGGCGATTGGCCTGCGATCACACAGATCGTGTTCCGCAACTACCAGTGGGGTGCTGAAAAGCGGAACTCTACATTGTGGTTCGATGATAACTTTGTTGGCACCGAGTTGGACGAAGATGTGTCCTATGCGGGTATCGCGACGGCATGTGGCCTGAAGGGCGTGGTTGCGCGCACACAGGACGAGCTGACAGCGGCGTTGGCACAGGCGATCAAGGATCAAATGGAAAACGGCATCACGACGTTGATCGAAGCGATGATCAACCAAGAGCTGGGTGACCCGTTCCGCCGCGATGCGATGAAGAACCCAGTGAAAGTTGCTGGCATCGACAAGGCCGACATGCAGGTTCAAGCCGTTTAAGCTGACCTGATTGGTTAAGATTTCAAAGGGCTCCGTTCGCGGGGCCCTTTTTTGTTGCGCAGGGTGGTTTTTACGCTTGTTTAGGGCGGTTCTTCCCAATAGACCCATCGGCGGAGACGTGGCCGAGTGGTCGAAGGCGCTCCCCTGCTAAGGGAGTAACGTGCAAGCGTTCGAGGGTTCGAATCCCTTCGTCTCCGCCA
>JASJIO010000021.1:0-3511 GCA_037625035.1 Amylibacter sp. | reverse complement strand
CACCAGTGCCGCCCTCACCCTGCTTAAACGCATCTCAAAATCACCAACCAGAGCGATTGAATTGGTTCAAGATAATCGTGGCAAAGCCGTCGATCTCATCAATGGGCACACAAAAACGCATTTTCTCTGAATCGCCTTGTCGCTGCTGGAATGTTTTCTGCGGTGGTCATACGCCAGCAAGCTGATTGGTACCCTGTCTTTCAGCGCCCATCCCATCTGGTTTATCCTGCTGTTCCCGATTTTGGCGCTCTGGCAGAGCCTTCACTTTTACGTTGTGCACCTCGTTCTGCACCAACCCGCGATCTATAAATATGTACATTCGGTGCATCACCGGAACGTCAACACTGGCCCGTGGTCAGGCATGTCGATGCACCCGATTGAGGCGTTCGGCTATCTCAGTGCCATCTTAATCGTGCTGTTGCTGCCGAGCCATCCGGTGCACATGTTGTTTCTGGGCTACTGGTTAATGCTGGGCGCTGCGTCCTCACACTCAGGATATGAAGCAATCTGGGCACGGGACCGTCAGGCGCTTTTGCTCGGGGCGTTCTTCCATCAGCTGCATCACCGATATTATGAATGCAACTATGGCAATGCCGAGATGCCTTGGGACAAGTGGTTCGGGACCTACCACGACGGATCAAAGGACGCGACCCGTCGCACCCGCGACCGCAAGCGGCAAATGCACAACTAGGCTTTTAGGATACTTGACCTGAATTTGGGTAGAAACGCCTGCAAAAGGGGCTAAGGCGGGCCTTTTGTTGATATTCATCCAGTCCATATAATTTACCCTTACCGCGGGATAAGGTTTAGGAATATTCCGTCCTTGGATCGTACTGTTAGATGGGCCACTGGTAATGGTGTTGGGCCGTCGGCCAATTCGATTTTGAATGCGCGCAGGATTGTGTAGATCAAAATCACACCTTCTATCATCGCAAAACCAGCCCCTGGGCAGGCGCGGGCGCCTGTTGAGAATGGCATATATGCATCACGGGCGCAGGTTTTGGTGGCTTTGGTTTTCCAGCGATCAGGATCGAACACATCGGCGTTTTCCCACAGACGTTCATGGCGGTGCAAGTGCCATGGGGAAACGACAATTTGCGAGCCCACGCGGATTTTACGATTGCGGAAAGTTTCGGGTTTTGTCGTTTCGCGCACCATCATTGGGACGGGTGGATACAAGCGGAGGGTTTCGCGGAATATGTCGCGGGTGAATTCGAGGCGGCTGAGGTCTTTGAAAGACAGGGTGTCGCCGGTTGCGGCGTTATCAGCCTCGGAGCGTGCGCGGTTTTGAGTTTCAGGATCAAGAGCCAGAAGGTAGAGCGCCCATGCAAGGGCAGAGGCGGATGTTTCATGGCCTGCGAGAAAGAAGATTGCGACCTGATCGACCATTTCATTTTGGGTGAAGGATGTGCCAGTTTCAGGGTCGACGTTTGTCATGATTTTTGTGGCCAGATCGTCGGGCGCATCACCACGTGACAGGGCATCTGTGCGGTCTTGGGTTAATTTTGAGAGGTGTTTACGGATTTCGCGTGCGGCCAGTTTGGTTTTTTTGCGCTGGAAGATAGGGACAAGGCGTTTGATTGCCAGAAGAGAACCGACATTCACCAAGGGTTGAGAGCGTTGGTAGGCGCGGAAGCTGTGGAATGTATCAGAGGCGACTTGGTTCGTGATGGGGATGGAAAACAACGTGCGAAAGATGATGTCGGCGGCGATTTGCGATGCTTCTTCTTCGATTTCGATGGGGCCAGTTTTCGTTTTCAGGCGTGTGACCGCATCCCCTGCCGCATCCAACATGGATTGGAAGTTATGGCGTAGTTTACCACCCGCGAATGCAGGGTCGATGATGCGTCGTTGGTGTTTCCACAATGCCCCGTTTGACACAAATACCCCCGTCCCCAACAGCGAGGCCAAGGTTGCACTGATTATTTCGGATTTGGGGAAATCGTCTGGGCGTTCCTTTCGCACTGTGCGTAAGACGTTTGGGTCGTTGACGAAAAATGACCAGAAACGTGGTAATCGCATGGCCGCCATCCATGCGCGATACAGTTTGGGTGGTTGGGCCATGAAAATATCGGATTTGAACATTTGCAGGTGTTTCCAAAACCAAACGTCCGCTTCGCGGTGACGTGGTTTTGGCGGTATTACCTGTTTATCCATGTGTTCACTCTCATCGTGTGGAACGTCGACATGGTTTCGCGGTTTGTTTTCGGGCTGGATTTATAGCCTTCAAACCGCGCGCCCAATGTTTCCGGCCCTGCTGTTACGCGAAAGTAGTCATATTGTTCAGGTTTATCCAGCGCGCATAAATACAGGATATGAAGCTTGAAATAATCGGTTTTCATCTCCTCCATACGTTTGGGATCGATTGTGCGATTATACGCAGCCGATAAAACAAGTGGCCACAATTGTTCCCCATCTTCGGGTGCCACGCCAGATACGGCAGCTGGATCACACAGTGCAAAACAACAGGCATCTGTTGGGGCGGTCACATCCACCCATGTAATACAGCGGCGTTTGGAAAGCGTATGTAAGTCCGCACGTAGGCGTTCCGCCTTGGGCAAGAATGAAACCATTGGCACCACATGGCCAAGTGTGAGCAGCGATATCTGTGGTGCCGCGTCCAATCGCGAACGCGGGACTGCGCGTAGGACGTCCGATAAAACGCTGATCGCTATATGTGCGCCTGATGAATGTCCAACAATAAGGATTTCGTCCCAATCTTCGTCCAATGCAGCCATCACTGAGGTGGCGAACATAGTGATTTTCAATTCCAATTCTGGTGGGTTTTCACCCATTTTACTGGCGGAAAATCCGTAATCATGCATCAGGTAATAGGCGAAAAAGCTGGTGTCGAGTTTGCGGAAAATTTGAAGTGTGAGCCAAAAGATGAAAATACCAAACCCCAAGGCAAACAGCCACGACATCACCAAATTCACAATGACAAAAATCGAATAACCCGAAAGCAACGCAATATTAAATTGCAGTGTCAGTGCGAAAACTGGGTATAGGGCTACAAAAACGGGGAAGCGGCGTGTGCGTCCGATACGACCCAATGCGCCAGTAGAGAGGTAAATCCACGCCGTGCGCACCAACAACAAGAAGGTTGATAGGATTGTACCCGATTGAGAATCTTGAACTACATCGGACCACAAAAGGAATTCGAATGATGTATCTGTTTTTTTGCCGTCGATGCAGGCATTCACGTCCCAACCGTAGTTTTTATCACCGCGAGTACGGCCTTTGACGTTTAGTTCGTAACCTGAAATCTGTTCTTGGCGTTTTGCTTCGGTACGATAGAGTTCACGATACCTGCGCGGCCCGATTGGATCGTAGCCAGGTATATAAAACACCTTCCTTTTACGGACCTGTTTGTGATCTGTCCCCTGATCCGCTTTTGCCACTTTTTTCCCCTGAAGCCACGTGCTTCATTATCAAATAATGTTTTATCCAACTAGTGCAAGAGCTGGAAACGTCTCTAACAACCAAAAAGATATCCGAGAGAAGGCGCCCG
>JASJIO010000020.1:0-23000 GCA_037625035.1 Amylibacter sp. | reverse complement strand
CTTTCATGATTGAAGTGGTTGTATATCTGGGCGTGATAACTGGTAAATTTCTGGAGCATTGCACAACTTTTAAACTTCTGCATCGCCCTTTCTCGTCGTCGAAATGGCAGATGTGAATTTTCGCACCGATTGTTCGCCCGGCCACCACATAATTGACGATCTACAACACCAATCTCACAAAAAGCCGCCCCATAGGACGCCAGCTTGTCTGTCGTGATGATCTTGGGTGATCCGTGTTTTCATATTATTTTTATGAGAAACTTCTTCGCTGCAGACTTGTTTCGTCCCTTTGTAACATAGCATTCCAGAACCTCACCTTTATGATCAACAGCACGCCACAAGTAAAAGCGTTCTCCATTTATTTTCACAAAGACTTCATCCAGGTGCCATTGTCGGTTCGAATGTCGCCCAGCTCTATTCTTACGAATTTCTCCCGCGAACTTTGACCCAAAACGTTCAACCCAAAACCGAACTGTTTCGTGACAGATATCGACACCGCGTTCATGCAAGATGTCTTCCACCTGCGAAAGTTCAATGGATAACGTATGTAATACATCACTGCCAATCGGATGATTTAAGGTGAAGTCTTGAAGTACTTAAAGGGAGAACAAGTTGCCATTCATAAAAATTAGGTACCAACCAATGGGACGTCAAGTTTGTCTGACAACACCTCGCAGACACCCCAAATTCCTCGCACGTGTCCACCCTGCCCACCTCGCGGCACAATCCTTGATGGGCAGCAACATGATGACTGCGTTCTTCGTGGCCGCCGTTCACACCCTCGCAATGACCGTCACGGGCGGCATCATCGCAACCATAATTTACTTCTGGATCGGCCTAAAGTTCCTGTCAAAAACCTGGTTCAACCTCGATATTGTTTGGGCACTCAGCCTCATCCTCGTTGGCGCATTCGGTATTTATGCCGCCTACAACAGCCACTAAAGAAAAAGCCCCGCATGTTTCTATGCAGGGCCTCTTAATTCTCTAACATGTTGATTTTAACCGCACTTAGAATGACCGCAATCCATGCAGGTCATGCAGCCTTCAACCATCTGCAAACCCATACCGCCACATGACGGGCAAGATTTACCGCGTTTTTGCGTGCCTAAATGGATCACCTCGGAATGTGGATCAGCTTTCAAATGCTGCCCCTCACCACTGATAAATCCGATACGGATCATGTGCTCTTCGATCACACTGCCAATCGCGGCCAACATGGATGGAATGTATTTCCCACGCACCCACGCACCACCGCGCGGATCAAACACCGCTTTCAATTCTTCGACCACAAACGACACATCACCGCCCCGACGGAACACCGCCGAAATCATCCGCGTCAACGCCAGCGTCCACGCATAATGCTCCATATTTTTGGAGTTGATGAACACCTCAAACGGGCGGCGTTGCCCGTTCGTGATAATGTCGTTGATCGTGATATAAATCGCGTGCTCGGATTCAGGCCACTTCATTTTATAGGTATGCCCATCGAGCGCCTCTGGTCGATCGAGCGGCTCTGCGATGTACACAACATCCGCCCCTGTATCCACTTCTGGCGCAGCTTCCGTCGTTTCAGAAACCGACAAAACAGACCCAGTAACATCGTTCGGGCGATAGGTCGTACAACCCTTACAACCCTGATCCCAAGCGGCCATGTAGACCTCTTTGAAATCCTCAAAGCTGATGTCTTCTGGGCAGTTGATCGTCTTTGAGATGGATGAATCAATCCACTTCTGCGCCGCCGCTTGCATCCGCACATGATCGAGCGGCGCAAGCGTTTGCGCGTTCACAAAATGCGCTGGCAATTCTTTGTCGCCAAACTTTTGACGCCACAAATCAACCGCGTAATCCACGACCTCTTCTTCAGACCGCGATCCATCATTCTGCAAAACCTTGCGCCTGTAGGAATAGGCAAACACAGGCTCGATCCCGCTGGAAACATTGCCCGCGTACAGGGAAATCGTCCCAGTTGGTGCAACACTGGTCAACAACGCATTGCGAATACCGTGCGTTGCCACCAACTCGCGGGTTTCTTCGTCCATCGACATCATTGAATCATTGTCCAAAAACGCCTTCGCATCATACAACGGGAACGCACCTTTTTCTGCGGCCAAACGTGCCGACGCACTGTATGCCGCCTTGGCAATCTGCCCCATCCAACGCTCAGTCACCGCCGCAGCCTCAACCGAGCCATAGCGTTCACCAACCATCAACAACGCATCCGCCAAACCAGTTACGCCCAGCCCAATACGACGTTTCGCAATCGCTTCGGCTTCTTGTTGTGGCAGTGGGAAACGGCTGGCATCAACCACATTGTCCATCATCCGAACAGCAGTCACGATTAGATCGTTCATCTTGGCTTCATCCAAAACCGCATTCGCCGCGAACGCATCGGACACCAACGTCGCAAGGTTGATCGAGCCCAGCAAACACGCGCCATAAGGGGGCAAAGGCTGTTCACCACACGGGTTCGTCGCCGCAATCGTTTCACAATAATTCAGGTTGTTCTTCTCATTGATCCGATCAATAAAAATCACGCCCGGCTCTGCAAAATCATAGGTGGATTTCATGATCTTATTCCACAGATCGACAGCCTTCAAAGTTTTGTAAACCTTGCCGTTCCACTGCAAATCCCACGATCCATCATTCTTAACCGCATCCATAAACGGATCGGTAATCAGCACCGACAGGTTAAACATCCGCAACCGCGCGCTGTCCTGTTTGGCAACAATGAAATCTTCAATATCTGGGTGATCGCACCGCATCGTCGCCATCATCGCACCACGGCGCGAGCCTGCCGACATGATCGTGCGACACATCGCATCCCACACATCCATAAACGACAACGGACCAGACGCATCTGCCGCCACGCCCTTCACTTCTGCACCCTTTGGGCGGATCGTGCTGAAATCGTAACCGATCCCGCCGCCTTGCTGCATCGTCAGTGCAGCCTCTTTCAACATGTCGAAAATACCGCCCATGCTGTCAGGGACGGTACCCATCACAAAGCAGTTGAACAACGTCACAGACCGTTCAGTCCCCGCACCCGCCAAAATGCGGCCCGCTGGCAGAAATTTGAACCCATCCAGCGCGTCGTAGAATTTCGCTTCCCACACCTCAGGGGTTTTCTCAACCGAGGCCAACGCCCGCGCGACACGGCGCCAGCTGTCTTCAACTGTTTCGTCAATCGGCTTTCCGCCAGCATCTTTAAAACGGTACTTCATATCCCAAATTTGTTCGGCGATAGGGGCGGAAAATGCGGACATCGTAGGAAAACCTTCTGGGCTAGATTATGACTGGTAAGGCCACGGGATTAGTTGCTGCGTGTTGGGTCGTCAAGGATTCTGGTCGCCAAAAAACAAATCAGCTGAATTGTCGCGGGTCTGACCTTAAGGCTTTCAATTTACCATAGAATCAGAGTAAAGTTAACCTATAATTTACTATATCTTGTGGTATGATGTCCAAAAACAACTACATGAACCTTATTAAGCTGTGCGTCGGGGTCGAAAGCTTCGAAGAGCAAGACAGCTGGATAAAAACCCGCGTCGCCACTGGCGGGCCAGATTACCTGTCCAGCCACGTCACCCGCATGTGGCCCAAACAAGAAGCCGAACTACTAAAAGGCGGCTCGCTCTATTGGGTCATCAAAGGCGCGATCCAAGCCCGCCAAGAAATCATCCGCCTAGACGAGGTCATCGGCCCCGACGGCATCCGCCGCTGCGCCATTATCATGGCCCCCGAACTCATCCGAACCAACAACGCCACACGCCGCCCCTTCCAAGGCTGGCGCTACTTAAAACCAGAAGACGCCCCCGCCGACCTCCCAAAATCCCGCGCACAGGATGACGCGCTTCCCAAGGATTTGGCGCTGGCACTGGCGGATATTGGGTTGCGGTAGGAAAAGGCCGTTAGTTGCATCAAATGGCGGCTATGCGAACAAAGCTGCCGTTCAACTAGATTGGAGCTTTGGCCGCTTACGGCGCGCATTGATCAATGATATACTCTGGGTAAAATGTAGCTTTTCTCGAGGGAAAAGATTTGAATGAAGAGGGTAAATGGGCATTCATTTACGCGCTTGAAGACGAACTGTTGAAGGGCGGTGTACTATGTCGGAATGGTGCGCCTTAATCGTTCGCGAATTTGATTATGCCTTTGTCGGTGGCGCGAACCTAGCAACTGTTGTAACGGCTACTGCTGCAATCGAAACGTATCTCCGCGCGGAGTATGCACGCGCGAAGCGTATTAGCCTTGTTGATTTGATTGATAACGCACCTATCCAACAGGGGCTTAGAGACGACATCTACAAGCTGCGAAGATACCGCAACTCATGGGTTCATGTGGCAACGCCGGAAGACGATGATGAAATTCTACAGAACCCAGAAGCATATGTTGAACAGCTAGAACAATGGGCCAAGTTGGCTCAACGTATACTGCGCAAAACCATCTATGAAAATAAGTGGGTATGAGGTGGCCAGCCAGCGCAAGCTTCCGTTTCCCCTGCATAACTGTCATTGTGACGATACTCAGCACCCGTTACTCTGGGCTCTAACACGCCATTCGCTTGTATTTGTTCAGCATTGCCTCCCGCCCTACCGAACCCACCCAGTTTTCGCCGCCAAAGCCGCAAACCCAGCCTCGGCACCACCACCCCAAACCGCCGTCTTACTCGCATAAACAGTCGCCTCAGACTCCAGCATCAGCCCATCGCTCAAAATCCGCAGCCCATTGGCCCGCAGCGTATCACCTGTCGAAGTGATATCCGCCACCGCCTCGGCAGTCAGATTCTTCACCGTGCCCTCAGTCGCGCCTTGGCTGTCGATTAACTGATAATCCGCAACGCCCTGCGCACTTAAAAACTGACTAACAAGGCCATGATATTTCGTGGCAATCCGCAGACGAAACCCGTGATCGGCGCGAAACTGCGCGGCAACCGCGTCCAGATCATCCACCGTCACAACATCAACCCACGCATCAGGCACGGCCAAAACCAGATCGGCACGGCCAAACCCCAGCGGCTCCACCTCATCAACAATCGCTTGCCAATCGCCCATCTTTTCGCGCACTAAATCCGTGCCTGTCACGCCTAAATGAATACGCCCCGCCGCCAGCTCTTTGGGGATTTCCCCAGCCGACAACAGCACCAATTCAACGTCACTCATGCCCTCAACAACACCGGAATATTCGCGCTCCGATCCCGTGCGTTGCACCGTCACGCCGCGATCAGCAAACCATTCAATCGTCTTATCCTGCAAGCGTCCTTTGGACGGAATCCCGAGCTTCAACATCACACGATCCCCTCTTGCACGGCGACCAAAACCTCGGGTCTGATCACACCACCAACCGCAGCTATTGAGCGCCCCTGCCCCAATACCCGCGTCAGCGCATCGTAGCGCCCACCGCTAGCGACAACAGGTAAATCAGGACGATTTTCAGCAGTAAAGCCAAAGACAAACCCGTCGTAATATTCCATATTCGTGCGTCCAAAAGACACCGCAAACGGCAGGTCATCCACGTTCACACGTCGCGCCGCCAACGCCATAAGCCGATCTTCCATCGCGTCCGCAGATGCCTGCAACGGGGCAAATTCCAAGGCCATATCGCGCAACTTTGCCAACACATCCGATGATGTCCCCCTCAACGCCAAAACCGCCTCAACCATCGCCACTTCCTCAGCCGAAATCGCATCCGCCTGCGCATCTTCCTGCAACACCGCAATCCGCGCCAGAACCTCCGCCTCAGACCGCAATCCCTGCTGCGCACCTGCAGCCGCAACCACGCCCTCTGCACCAATCGCCGCAACTTCGGCCAGCAACACCGCGCGGGCCTCTGGTACGTCAGTCAAACCACCAAACCGTTCCAGCAATTTCACAAACCGCTCAGGGCGCCAAACATGACGGCGCAAAGCGGCACGCCTGCGATCCGTGGTGTGCAATCCATCCATAGCCGCCAACAAAACGCTCATGTCGCCTGTCGAAACCTTCAACCCATAGGGCGCGAGCATCCCTGCAAACAACGAAAACACTTCCGCATCCGCCGCCGCTGGATCAGTGCGATCAAACAACTCGTATCCCACCTGCGTAAATTCGGTCGAACGCCCAGCGATTTGCTTGCGCCAAACGCTGCCATTATAGGTGTATCGCGCAGGTTCCGCGCCCTCCGCCATGTGGCGTTGCACAATCGGAACCGTGAAATCTGGCCGCAGCATCTGTTCGCCTAGCATCGGATCGTCCGTTACAAAGGCGCGCGC
Source organism: Amylibacter sp. (assembly GCA_037625035.1). GTDB lineage: Bacteria > Pseudomonadota > Alphaproteobacteria > Rhodobacterales > Rhodobacteraceae > Amylibacter. The sequence goes on along the minus strand of JASJIO010000020.1, from coordinate 16,756 downwards.
GCGGATATCCTCGCCGTACAAATCCAACAGCACATCCGCAGGCAACAGGCTGTCAGTTTCAACAGGCAACGCGCCGGCCAAAACGAAGCTATTCGCCAGCCGATCGGCCTCTTCTTTAATACGTGCGCGACGGTCGTTTTTCATTAGCCTTCAGCACGCAAAATCATGGCCCGAACTTCAGCAACCAAATCCCCACGCGCAATTTCTTTTTGCGCAGGTTGGGCTTTCCATTCCTCGGACGTTTCGATCTCCAACGCCAATCGTGCGCCCAGCGCAAGGTCCTTGATTTGCACCACCCCGCGCTCCTGCTCGTCGCCACCTTCAATCACCGCAACAGGGCTTTCGCGCTTATCCGCATACTTCAACTGATTGCCAAAATTCTTTGGATTGCCGAGGTAGACTTCCGCGCGAATACCCGCCTCACGCAACTCAGACACCATCTTTTGATAATCCCCCATACGCTCGCGATCCATCACGGTCACAACCACTGGCCCTTTGGCTTTGGTCGCCAAACGCCCCTTTTCACGCAGCGCCGCCAGCAACCGATCCACACCAATCGACACGCCCGTCGCAGGCACTTCTTGCCCCGTGAACCGCTTAACAAGGTCGTCATAACGCCCCCCGCCAGCCACAGACCCAAACTGCCGTTTGCGCCCCTTTTCATCGAGGATTTCAAACGTCAGCTCAGCCTCATAAACAGGGCCAGTGTAGTAACCGAGGCCACGAACAATCGACGGATCAATGTCGATCCGATCAGGCCCGTACCCTTGTGCCAACAACAACGCACCAATCTGTTCCAATTCCTGAACACCCGTCAACCCGATGTCTGAACCCGCAACCAATTCGTTCAACCGGGCACAGGTTTCTGCCGCTGTATCGCGCTTTGCAGACATGAAGCCCATGACAACATCCGCTTGCGTTTCATCCAGTCCGGCACCATCCGTGAAATCGCCCGACGCATCTTTACGCCCAGCACCCAGCAGCGCACGAACGCCATCAACACCCAACCGATCCAGCTTATCAATCGCGCGCAAAACAATCCCGCGCTCGGCCTCATTGTCATCACCAGCAAGGCCAGCAACTTCCATCACACCGTTCAGCACTTTGCGGTTATTCACCCGCACAATGTAATCCCCCCGCGGAATGCCAACGGCCTCCAAAGTATCGCTCAGCATCGCACAAATTTCCGCATCTGCTGCCATGCTCGCACTACCAACAGTATCCGCGTCGCACTGATAAAACTGTCGATAACGACCTGGTCCGGCCTTTTCATTGCGCCAAACTGGCCCCATCGCATAACGACGATAGGGCGACGGCAATTCATTGCGATTTTGCGCATAAACCCGTGCCAAAGGCGCTGTCAGATCGTATCGCAAAGCCATCCAGCTATCGTCCTCGTCCTGCCACGCAAACACGCCTTCATTCGGGCGATCCACATCTGGCAAAAACTTACCTAATGCCTCAACCCTTTCCACACCCGAGGATTCCAGCGGATCAAACCCATAGCGGTGATAGACCTCAGAAATCTTGGCGAGCATCGCATTGCGCTCATCCACTTCCGCCCCGAAATAATCACGAAACCCCTTCGGCGGTAATGCCTTGGGGCGTTGGATTTTCTTTTTCTTGTCTTTAACCATGATTTTAATCCTGAATTTGGAACATCCCATAACGCGATTGCGGAGGGGCGACAAGCAAATGGCCACACTCGCGTGGTTTTTGATTGTTCCAAAGCACAAGGCGCAGTATGCCAGCCTCATGTCAGACACAGATCAAATCACCGCGCTTCAAGAACGCCTCGCCCACACAACCCGCCAAGCCGAGGATTTATCCGAAGTTGTCGCAGACCAGGCCAAGCGCCTCGATCTGTTGGAAAAGCGCGTTGCATCCCTGCTGGCACTTGCACGCGAAACCTCCGCACAAGGCGAAGGTTCAGCCCAATTTGGCGATCAACCACCGCCCCACTGGTAGGCGACCTCTAAAACAAGGCAATTGAGCCATGATCACATTTGAAACAGACCGCCTGATCATTCGCCCTTGGACACTCAGCACTCAAGACCGTGCGGTTTTTCACGTCATCCATTCAGATGCGCAAATTCGCAAATTTTATATGAGGCGCAAAACACGCGCAGAATCTGATGCCGCGTTGAAAAAAGTGGTCCAAGAATTTCCAGAAGATGGATTGGATTGGCAGGCCGTTTGCCTGAAATCAACAGGTGAACCCATCGGATACGCAGGCCTCGCCCATGTAACCGATGATTTATCATTCACGCCCTGCGTTGAAGTTGGGTGGCAATTTCTTCCCGCGTTTTGGGGCAATGGGTACGCGACAGAATCTGCACGCGGGTTTCTGCATCACGGCTTTCAACACCACAAGTTGACGTAAAGCGTTGCCTTCGCCGTTCACAACAATCATGCCTCCATTGGAGTCATGGAAAAAATCGGCATGAAAAAAGACATCGGCGCAGACTTTGACTTTTCGTTCATTCCAAAAGCGTTCGCACACCTTAATCCTCAGGTGCTATATCGCGTAAAACCAAAGTAACGCCGCCCCAATCAAACCAACGCGGTCGTTACCTCGATCTCGATCTCCAACGTGCGGTGAACAGGGCACTTATCCGCAATTTCCAGCAACCGCGCCCGTTGTTCATCGTCCAGATCACCCTTCAGCGTGATCTTGCGCTGAAGGGTGATCTTACCGTCCTTGGTTTCACAATGCTCGCAATCTTCACCGTGGATTTTCCCGTGGATCACATCGACACTGATATCCTCTAACGGCCACTTTTTGCGCCGCGCATACATCCGCACCGTCATCGACGTAAACGCCGCCAACCCTGCCGATAAAAACTGATAGGGCGTCAGGCCAAGGTTCGTGCCGCCGTACGCCGCAGGTTCATCCACCAAAACATGGTGATCCGATCCCACGGTAATATCTTGCAAAACCCATCCGCATCGGCCTCATCCAAACACACAACACCGTCAGGCGCATTCTTCGCCGTTTTCACCGCTGGCACATTCAGATACCGCCGCGCCCAACTGGAAATCACGTCTGCCGCATATTCTGCATCCTCTGATCAGGTCAGCAAATGATCCGCATCATCCAAAGTGAAAAAGCTTTTTGGATGTTTCGCCGCGCCAAAAATCTCGCCTGCGTTTTCAATCCCAACCGTCTGATCCGTGGGGGAATGCAACACCAACAACGCCCGTTTCATGCCACTGATCGCTGTGCACAAATTATTCGCAGATACATCCTCGACAAAGCTCTGTTTGATCGTGAACGGACGTCCGCCAAGGGACACTTCTGCCTCGCCCTTTTTGGCTATTTCATCCAACGCACTGCCAAAATTATACACCACATGTTCGGGGTCAAACGGCGCACCGATTGTAGCCACCGCTTTCAAACCCTCAATTTCACCCGCCGCTCGCAAAACCGCGATACCCATTGCCGCCAAACGCTGCGCAACCCGCCGCGCCGCTGGGATGTCTTTTGAACAAGTAAAACAATGCGCAAAGATCGCCGTGGCATGGGGTTTGCCCGCAGGATAATCCAACCGCGCCGCCAATTCCTCAACCGAATGGCCGATAAACGTCAGCTTTTCAGTTTTCATTTTGAAACTCCTTTTGCCAGACCCAATCACTGCAAACGGCCCAGCACAAGCCACGTCGCGCAACCTTGCATCCATGTGACCCCACCGCCAATGCGCGGGATCAACTGTAACAATTCAGATCAGCTTGGCCGCTAATTCCGCACTCAAATATTTGGCTCGAAACCCATTCCAGCCCGCATCGGGGCCAGCATTCACATCTTGCAATCGCGCGTGAAACACCACGTCGCCAAGCGGGATAATTTCTTTAAATCCACACTGCCCAACAACTTTGGGCGGGTTTTCCACATGATTGCCATCCAGATCAAGGCACACCCCAGTACACGATATAAACCGGTTTCGGTTTGGCGTCTCAACCACCCCGCTCCCGTAATGCGAATAGGGCAAATCCGCCCCGCCATAACGCCAAGTCTCCACTGCGCGCCACCCCTCAATTCGCCTCTCAATTTTGTAGCTCAACGCGAAACTCTCACGCTCCTCAATCGGTTATTCAGGGTTGGGCGGCACAGCCCCCACCGTGCCATTGTCAAAGAGCATCAAGTCGCCGTTGGCCACGAAACTTAGATCGTGTTGATGATAAAACGGCCGCCCGCCTTCAACTTTCAAAACCTTATCCGCCCAAGGTTCGCGCCACCCCGCACTGTCGCCCAAAATCCAGTCCAGCTTACCGCGACGGGTCAACTTCACCACCGCATCTTGATGGCGCAATGACAACAAAATACCACCGTCCGTCGAATCAATAATCGCGCAATTTGCGTGGGTCCAATCCTGCGTCCCCGCCCAAACCTGATTGGGTCAATATGGTGCCATGCTGCAATATCCCATACGCGCAGGGTCCAGAATATCTTGCAAATCGCATTCCCAATGAATGTCGCCTTTGCGATCAAACACCAGCACGGTGTCGCTCATCAAATGGGTCCAATCGGCAACCACATTCTTTTGGCGATGCTGGCGAATGGACATCGACAAATAAATATCTGGCGCGATTTCCTGAAGGGTATGATGCAGCTTTTGCGTGTTTAACCCAACACCGTCAGCGCCCTCTGGAAACCTCGGCTTACAATACCACTGGTGCAATATCTGTCCGTTAAAACCCATCTCAAAGGCACGTCCATCCGTTGCCATAACCAACAACCTATTCTACAACGACAGCCTGCAATCCATCACACAAAACGGCAGCTGTTTTTGCCAGACAATCCGCCTCTTGGGATCGAGCGCCACCACAATTTCACACGCACTCGTCTTGTGAATTGGGCGCCTATTGAGCCCCAATGTCAGCAGCATCACGCCATCATCACGCGCATCCACATAACAGATCAGGATTTCAAAATCTGGCGTCATGACACTCCCTTCAGGTTAAAATTCCTCAACCATCTGCACACCCGGAACGTGTTTCAGCGCGCCCGCAATCTGCGGATTCAAAACGTAATCGTTCTTCAACGCAATCTCGACCTCGCCGGGTAAATCGGGGTGCATCAACACCAAATGCACAGGGCCACGTTGCCGCGCGTTGCCCGATTTATTCGCCTCTTCCAACCGCGTTGCAACCGATCCAATCGCGTCTTCATCGCCAATATAAACCTTCAGCCCCATAGCCGCCGCATCGGCCACCGCAACATCCACCAACTGGGCACCACGGCACAACAATTTCAACTGATCCGCCTCGGATGTGGCCTCCACGGTCATCACCACGTTTTCACCTGGCATCAAAACATCGCGGTATTTTTCCAGCGTGTCTGAAAATACGGTAACCTCAAACAGCCCTGTCGGATCGCTCAGTTGCACAAACGCAAACCGATTGCCGCGCGCAGATTTACGTTCTTGTTTGCCCGAAATCGTGCCTGCAATTTTGGCCGCAACCGCGCCGCCTTTCACTTTGTTTTCCAACTCCGCCAGCGTCAAAACCTTCTTCCGTTTTAACGGGCCCAAATAATCATCGAGCGGATGCCCAGACAGGTAAAACCCAATCGCCAGATGCTCCATCGCCAAGCGTTCAGTGGGCAACCAATCCTCGCACATTGGCAGGCGCGGGGCTGGTAAATCCTCGCCGCTGTCGCCAAATAATCCCCCTTGCGCAGAGTTTTTTTGTTCATGCGTCGCGGCAGAATACGCCACAATCGCATCGACGCTTTGCACACATTTGCGACGATTGCTGTCCAACTGATCAAACGCACCAGATCGCGCCAACATTTCCATCGGCCGCTTGCCAACTCGTTTCAAATCCACACGGCGTGCCAGATCAAACAGATCGCCAAATTTGCCGTCTTCCTTGCGGGCCTCCACGATCATCTTCATCGCCTCGCCGCCAACGTTTTTCAACGCACCCAGCGCATAATGGATTTTGTCACCATCAACCGAAAATGTTTCAAGCGATTGGTTCACACAGGGCGGAATCACCTCGATCTTCAGCTTGCGTTTTGTTTCTTCGATGAACACGCCCAACTTATCCGTCAGATGAATATCGCAGTTCAACACGGCGGCCATAAACTCTACAGGATGGTTCGCTTTCAGCCACCCCGTTTGATACGAAACCACCGCATAGGCCGCCGCGTGGGATTTGTTGAACCCATAGTTGGCGAACTTATCCAGCAGGTTCCAAACCTCCATCGCCTTCTTTTTATCAACGCCGTTTTTCGCCGACCCATCCAGAAATTTTGGCCGCTCCACATCCATCGCTTCTTGCAACTTTTTACCCATCGCACGGCGCAACAAATCCGCCCCACCAAGGGAATATCCAGCCATTTCCTGCGCGATCTGCATCACCTGTTCTTGGTAAACAATAATGCCCTGCGTTTCGTCCAGAATATGATCGATTGTTGGGTGCAGTTTATCGCGATCCGATATCCCGTTTTTCACTTCACAGAACTTCGGAATATTCTCCATCGGGCCAGGTCTATACAGCGCCACCAGCGCGATGATATCCTCGATACAGTCGGGTTTCATACGCCGCAGCGCATCCATCATCCCCGAACTCTCAACCTGAAACACCGCCACCGTTTTCGCATCGGCATAAAGCTTATAGGTCTTTTCATCGTCCAACGGGATCGCGTTAACCTCGTTTATCGCGCCCTCTGGCGGCTCGTACAACTCGGTCCCATCAGGTGCGATGTGCAAATCACGCCCAGCGCCGTTAATCAGATCTAGCGTGTTCTGAATAACCGTCAGCGTTTTCAGACCCAGAAAGTCGAACTTCACCAGCCCCGCTTGTTCTACCCACTTCATGTTGAACTGCGTCGCAGGCATGTCGGAGCGCGGGTCTTGGTACAGCGGAACCAGCTCGTCCAATGGGCGATCCCCGATCACCACACCCGCCGCGTGGGTCGAGGCATTGCGCAACAAACCCTCCACTTGCTGCGCGTAGGTCAGCATGCGGTTCACAACTTCCTCGGCCTTGGCTTCTTCACGCAAACGCGGCTCATCGGCCAATGCTTTTACAATGGAAACGGGCTTCACGCCCTCTACGGGGATCAGCTTAGATAACCGATCCACCTGCCCATACGGCATCTGCAAAACCCGCCCAATATCGCGCACAGCAGCCTTGGACAAAAGCGCACCAAACGTAATAATCTGCCCCACTTTATCGCGGCCATATTTCTGCTGCACATAACTGATCACCTCTTCACGGCGATCCATGCAAAAATCGATGTCAAAGTCAGGCATCGACACACGTTCAGGGTTCAAAAACCGCTCAAACAATAGGGAATATCGCAACGGATCAAGGTCGGTCACCGTCAGCGCATAGGCCACAAGGCTGCCCGCACCAGACCCACGACCAGGCCCAACAGGAATGCCCTCGTCTTTGCTCCATTTAATGAAATCCGCAACGATCAGGAAATACCCGGGGAACCCCATCCCCTCGATAATATCCAACTCAAAATCGAGCCGCTTTTGATAGTCCTCAACACTCACTGCGTGGGGAATAACTGCCAGTCGATCCTGCAAACCCGCGTTCGCTTGGCGGCGCAGTTCCTCAACTTCGTCATCGGCAAATTTCGGCAAAATCGGATCACGCGTTGTCACCCGAAATCCGCAGCGCTTTGCGATTTCAATCGTGTTTTCAACCGCTTCTGGCAAATCTGAAAACAGCTCAACCATCTGACCAGGTGATTTGAAATAATGTTCAGGCGTCAAACGACGGCGCGGCTCTTGCTGATCGACATACGCCCCATCGGCAATACAAATCAGCGCATCGTGCGCCTCGTACATCGCGGGTTTTGGGAAAAACACATCGTTCGTCGCAACCAACGGCAAATCCATCGCATAGGCCGTTTCCACGAAAAACTGCTCCGTCGCAACTTCCTCGGATGTACCGCGCCCATTATCGTGTGGGTGACGCTGCAACTCCACGTACAGGCGATCCGCGAACATATCCCCCAACCGCATCAACAGCAGCTTTGCCGCCTCGTGTTGCCCATCCTGCACCAACTGCCCCACAGGGCCAAGCGCACCACCCGTCAGGCAAATCAACCCCTCGGAATGTTTCGTCAATTCATCCAGCGTAATATGGGGCAACTGATCGCCGCTTTCCAAAAACGCACAGGAATTCAGCTTCATCAGGTTCAGATAACCCGCCTCATTTTGCGCCAAAACAACGATTGCACGCGGTGGCGGGACCTTGCCCCCAACATTCGCCGCCGTCGCGTAGGCCAAATCCAACTGACACCCCACAATCGGTTGCACGCCAGCCTTGGCCGCCGTTTCCGAAAACTCTAATGCGCCAAACAGATTGCCACTGTCGGTCACTGCAACCGCAGGCATGCCCATATCGGCACACATATCTGGCAATTTTTTCACTTGGATCGCCCCTTCCAGCAAGGAATAGGCGGAGTGAAGGCGAAGGTGGATGAATCTGTCTGATTTGCTCATTTGGCGATCCTAACGCAGCTTGCTATCGGGCGAAACCCGTTGCACAATGCCTCCAACAAAAAACAATAAAAAGAGCACCGGATGACCTGTCTTTTTTTTCCAAGATTTACGGCGAGCGGAACGCCGGCGCGACCTATCTTGACAAACTGATCAACATGAATTTCCCGACCGATATTTTGCGTGGCGATTTTGGCGTTGATAAACGGGTTCTGCGCTTGGTTCTTCAACAACACAAACCGAAATTGCGACAAACCGAAAACAATCGCCTTCATGATAAATACCACGAACGCATCCTCTATTCCGATTTTGGCCTGAAACACGCGGCCCCGCCCGTCGATGTGATCCGCGCCGCACCCCATTCCGAAAACACGCTGTTCCTGTTGATCATCAAAAACCCCGTGTTTTTTCTGTCCTCCCTGCACAATTGCCCCGAAAACCCGCTTTGGACCCACGATGAAATGGATTTCGATCAGTTCATCGACACCCCTTGGCCTGTGTCTGAACGCGACAATGTTGGCGACAAACCTCTCGATAACCCGATCCAGCTTTGGAACGAAAAGATGCGCTCTTACGTGGCGCTTATGGGGGCTGCGGACAACGTGATCCACATCCGCTATAAGGATTTGCTCTCGGGTTTTGATGAACAACTGACCCGTGTTGCGGAATATATCCCGATAATCAACAACGGTTTTGGCAACGTGCGTCGCTCTATAAAAGCATCCGACAATATGCGTTTCGAAGATTACCAGCGCCGCTATAAATACCATAAAATCAAAGCAGACTACAAAAAACGCGACCTCGAATTTATCTATCGCAAGGTCGATGATGATGTCATGGACGCGCTCGATTATAGCAAAGTGTTCTAGCCGCGAATTAAAAATTCCTTGCTATCCAATGACGAAATTGCTTTGTTAAATCTCAACGGTCGCCACCGCGTTTTACGCCACATCGGACGTGCGGGCAGCAAGACCAAGTGCAAAGAAGGTGGCGGGTTTTCCAAATGAAAATCGAGTTTCTTCTGAATGGAGAGACCGTCCACGTGGAAGGCGAAAGCTCCACGCGCACGATTCTTGACTATTTACGTGACACACGCGGCCTTACGGGCACCAAAGAAGGCTGCAATGAAGGCGATTGTGGCGCTTGTTCTGTCATGGTCACAGACGGCGAAGGTGCCAAGGCCCTAAACGCCTGCATCCTGTTCCTGCCCCAACTGCACGGCAAATCCATCCGCACCGTCGAAGGGCTCGCCGCGCCCGATGGCACGCTACACCCTGTTCAAGAAAAAATGGTCGATCACCACGGCTCCCAATGCGGGTTCTGCACCCCCGGTTTCATCATGTCGATGGCCGCCGCCCACCAAAACGGCGACATAAACCACGACGATGTTTTGGCAGGAAATCTGTGTCGTTGCACAGGCTACGCGCCCATCATTCGCGCCGCTGTGGCCGCCGCAAGCGATCCAAAACCAAAGCATCTGAAATTAGACACGGTAACTAAAACCAAAACCCTGCAATCCGACACAGCCTTTGTTCCAAAAACCTCTGACGAACTCGCCGATTGGTACATTGAACACCCCGATGCCACCCTTGTCGGCGGCGCAACGGACGTCGGCCTTTGGGTCAACAAACAGCTGCGCGATCTGTCCCCTATCGCCTTCGTCGGCCAAATTGCTGATTTGCGCGGTATTCAATCTGGCGACAGTGGCATCGCAATTGGCGCCTCCGTCACGCTATCCCAACTTCACAAAGCTGTGGCCAAAAAATACCCCAGCTTTGCCGAACTCATCCGCCGCTACGGCTCCACGCAAGTGCGCAACGCGGCCACAATCGGCGGCAATATCGCCAACGGCTCCCCCATCGGCGACAGCCCACCCGCGCTCATCGCGCTTGGCGCACAACTCTACCTGCGGCGCGGCGATGACATCCGAAACATACCAATCGAAGACTTCTTCGTCGCCTACGGAAAACAAGATCGTAGCCCCAGCGAATTTGTCATCGGCATCGCGATCCCAGATCAACCCGACAACCTGAAATGCTACAAAATCAGCAAACGCTTCGATCAAGATATTTCTGCCCTGTGCGGTTGCTTCAACATCACGCGACAGGGCGATAAAATCACCAATGCCCGCATCGCATTCGGCGGCATGGCGGCCACACCAAAACGCGCTACTGCCGTTGAAACCGCGCTTATTGGCCAGCCGTGGACCCAAGAAACCATCACAACCGCGATGACCTATTTTGCTGAAGATTACCAACCCATCTCCGACGTGCGCGCCTCAGCCATCTACCGCGCGATCACCGCGCAAAACCTGCTGCAACGCTATTTTGACGAAACACAGGGGCACGCCACCAACGTGCTGGCGGTGACCCCATGACTGTTCACAAACCCACCCCGCATGACGCCGCAAAACTGCACGTCACAGGCGCGGCCCGCTACACCGACGACATCCCGACACCCGCAAACTGCCTGCACCTTGCGTTTGGCTTGTCCGACGTTGCCCACGGCACAATCACCTCTGTCGATCTAAAATCCGTACGCGCCGCAGACGGCGTTATCGACGTTCTGCTCGCTGCTGATTTGCCCGCCTCCAACGATGTTTCCCCGTCAAACCACGACGAGCCCATGCTGGCAGACGGCACCGTGCATTTTGTCGGCCAACCGATTTTCCTTGTCGTTGCTACATCGCATTTGGCCGCCCGCAAAGCCGCCGCACTTGGCAAAATCAAAATCAAACCCCTGCCAGCGATCTTGTCGATTGACGATGCGATAAAAGCAGACGCCAAATTCGAAGATCCGATCATCTTCGCCAAAGGCGACGCGTTTGACGCGATCAAAAACGCCGAACACACGCTTTCTGGCTCCTTCGAGATGGGCGGCCAAGAACACTTTTACCTAGAAGGCCAAGCCGCCCTTTCCATCCCAAATGAAGGCGACATGCTCGTCCATTCCTCCACCCAACACCCCACCGAAATCCAACACAAAGTGGCCGAAGCCCTCGGCGTTTCCTTCAATTCTGTCCGCGTTGAAACCCGCCGAATGGGCGGTGGATTCGGCGGCAAAGAAAGCCAAGGCAACAGCCTCGCCTGCGCCACAGCCATCATCGCTGCCAAACACAATCACCCCGCAAAAATGCGTTATGATCGCGACGACGACATGATCATCACAGGCAAACGCCACGATTTTCGCATGGATTACAACGTTGGCTACAACGGCGGTGGCTTCATTGAAGGCATTGAATTTACACAATATTGCCGCTGCGGGTGGGCCCAAGACCTCTCGCTCCCCGTCGCAGATCGCGCCATGCTGCATTCCGATAACGCCTACTTCCTCCCGAACGCGAAAATCACTTCGCACCGTCTGAAGACCAACACCGTTTCCGCCACCGCCTTTCGCGGTTTCGGCGGCCCGCAAGGCGTGCTTGCCATTGAACGGGTCATAGACCACATCGCCCACACGATGGACGTCGATGCCAGCTACATCCGCACCGCAAACGCCTATGCCAACAAGTCCCGCGATCTAAAACAAACCACGCCTTATCACATGGAAATCACCGACAGCGTGACCGATCAAATCATGATCGAACTGTTGGAAAAATCCGATTATTCCAAACGCCGCGAATTGGTGAAATGGTTCAACCACGAAAACCCACGCCTCAAGAAAGGCATTGCCGTAACACCCGTTAAATTCGGCATCTCCTTCACGCTCACCCACCTCAACCAAGCGGGCGCGTTGGTGCACGTGTATTCCGATGGCTCGATCCATCTAAACCACGGCGGCACAGAAATGGGCCAAGGCCTGTTCACCAAGGTCGCACAGGTCGCCGCGACCGTTCTGGGCGTGCCTCTTGATACAGTGAAAATCACCGCAACGGACACGGCCAAGGTTCCAAATACCTCCGCCACAGCCGCCTCCTCTGGCTCCGATCTGAACGGCATGGCGGTCAAAGCGGCTTGCAAAACAATCAAACAACGCCTCATTGATTTCGCCGCCGATCATTTTAAATCACCCGCTGATCAAATCACATTTGCGGACGGAGGTGTGCAAATCGGCAAACAGGTTATCGCCTTCACAGACCTCGCCGCGCTCGCCTATCAAAACCGCATTTCGCTATCCTCCACAGGGTTTTACGCCACGCCAAAAATCGAATGGGATCGCAAGGCTGGCAAAGGCCGCCCGTTCTTTTACTTCGCCTACGGCGCGTCCGTAACCGAGGTCGTGATCGACTCCCTGACAGGCGAAAATCGCATCCTGCGCACCGAAATTATCCACGACGTCGGCAAATCCCTAAACCCCGCAATCGACATCGGCCAAGTTGAAGGCGCCTACGTCCAAGGCGCAGGCTGGCTCACAACAGAAGAGCTGGTTTGGGACGACAAAGGCAGCCTTAAAACCCACGCACCGTCCACCTATAAAGTCCCCGCCTGTTCGGACCGCCCCGATATTTTCAACGTCACACTTTGGGACAAAGGCGAAAACACCGAAGATACGATTTACAAATCCAAAGCCGTTGGTGAACCCCCATTTATGCTCGGAATTTCCGCCTTCTTCGCCCTATCAGACGCAGTCGCGGCAACGGGTGATGGCAGTATTTATCCCGCCCTAGACGCCCCTGCCACAGCCGAGCAAATCTTGCGCGCAGTCGCCCGTCAAAAGGGGCAAGCATGGGACTAAACCTAACCGAGTTGCGCGATGCAACAGCCAAACACGGCACCGTCATCCGCCTCTTGATCGCCGATCACAAAGGCTCCACTCCACGCGAAGCAGGCACCTCCATGCTGGTGTGGAAAGAAGGCCAAAGCGGCACAATCGGTGGCGGCGTGCTTGAACAACAAGCCTCTGATTTTGCGCGCACAATCACCAAACCTACGGCGCTCAACATCCCGCTTGGCCCAGCCTTGGGGCAGTGCTGCGGCGGCAACGTCGTCGTTGTGTTCGAACCGTTTACCCCCGAAACCATCCCCGCTGACACCGCGCCGTTTATCCGCAAAATTAGCGGCAAAGACGAACAACCCCTCGCGTTCAAACGTCTACTGAAATCCCTGCGCAATTCAGGCCAAAAACCCAGCCTCATCTGGCTCGGTGGCTGGCTGCTTGAACCGCTCACAACGCCAACCACCCCGCTCTGGCTTTACGGCGCTGGCCACGTTGGGCGCGCCATCGTCGACACGATGTGCGACCTGCCGTTCAGCATCACTTGGGTCGATACTAGCGCCGATCGTTTCCCCGAATCCGCCCCTGAAAACACCACAAACCTGATCGCCACAAACCCAGCCGACGCCGTGAAACACGCGCCCGACGCCGCGCACCACATCGTGCTCACCTACTCCCACGCGCTCGATCTTGATCTGTGCCATGCGATTCTTTCACGCCCTCACAAATCCCTAGGCCTCATCGGTTCCGCCACCAAACGCGCCCGTTTTTCGGCCCGCTTAACCGACCTCGGCCACCAATCTGCAGAGATTTTGCGCATTATTTGCCCAATCGGTCAGCGCGACTTGGGTAAATCGCCCAAAGCCATTGCCATCGGTGTCGCAGCCGAACTACTTAAATCTAGCACCGCCGTTTCTGCCAAAACAAAGGCCACCGCATGACCCCACTTCTACACCTTTTAGGCCTAACCAAAGCCTATCCAGGCGTGGTCGCAAACGATGATGTCGGCTTTGAAATTCAACGCGGCGAAGTTCACGCACTGCTCGGTGAAAACGGCGCTGGCAAATCCACGCTGGTGAAAATGATCTACGGCCTTGTGCGCCCAGACAGCGGCGAAATGCGCCTGCACGGCGAACCATTCGCCCCCACCGAACCCCGCGAAGCTCGCGCCGCAGGGGTTGCGATGGTGTTCCAACATTTCTCCCTGTTCGAGGCCCTCACCGTCGCCGAAAACATATCCCTTGGGATGGAAAACCCACCCGATAACGCAGCACTTTCCGATCAAATTCGCGAAGTTTCCGCGAATTATGGCCTAACACTCGACCCAGATCGCAAGATTGGCGATATGTCCGCAGGGGAGCGCCAACGCGTCGAAATCGTGCGCTGCCTTTTGCAAAATCCAAAGCTCCTCGTGATGGACGAACCCACCTCCGTGCTCACCCCACAAGAGGTCGAAGCCCTGTTCAAAACCCTGCGCAAACTGCGCGATGAAGGCACCTCGATCCTCTATATTTCCCACAAACTCGAGGAAATTCGTACTATCTGTGATAACGCCACGATCCTGCGATTGGGCAAAGTCGTCGGGACTTGTGTCCCATCGGAAGAAACGCCAAAAACAATGGCGGAAATGATGGTTGGGACGGAGCTGAAAACCCCATCCAAACGCCCCTACACACCCGGCCCCAGCCTGCTGGATGTGCACGATCTGGGGTTAAAATCCGCCGATCCGTTCGGCACGTCCCTGCGCGATATCACCTTTTCGCTGCACGCAGGCGAGGTCCTCGGCATTGCGGGCGTCGCGGGCAACGGCCAAGACGAATTGCTGCTGGCCTTGTCCGGCGAGGAACGTGTCACCACCGACGCGATCAAGCTGAAGGGCGAAAATGTTGGTCAACTCGGCCCAAACCGCCGCCGCCTTCAAGGGCTGCTGGCCGCCCCCGAAGAACGGCTCGGCCACGCCGCCGCACCCGACATGTCGCTGACAGAAAACGCATTATTAACGGGGTTCAGCCGCCAACGCCTTACCAACCGAGGCTTTGTGAAATGGCAAGCCACCCGCAATTTCGCCCGCGCCATCATCAAGAAATTTGACGTGCGCACCCCTGGCACAGAAAATGCCGCCAAATCCCTTTCAGGCGGTAACTTGCAAAAATTCGTCATCGGGCGCGAAATCATGCAACGACCCGATGTTTTAATCGTGAACCAACCGACTTGGGGCGTCGACGCATCCGCCGCTGCCTTTATTCGCGAAGCCCTGTTAGAGCTCGCAGAACAAGGCGCAGGCGTCATCGTCATCAGCCAAGACCTCGACGAGTTGATGGAAATATCCGACACATTCGCGGTGTTAAGCGAGGGCCGCCTATCGCGCGTCCGATCCGCATCTGGCGTCACAATTGAAGAAATCGGCCTGCTTATGGGCGGAACGGAGGTCTCAGATGCTGCTTAAGCCTCATAATCGCGAACAAAACCCACTCGCAACCTTTTTTTTGTCGCGATTTTATTGGCTCACACTCGGCTTCCTTCGGCTTGAACAACGCCCTGAACCATCACGCGCCATGCTGATCACCACCCCAATCATCGCCGTGATTGCAACCATGATCGCAGGTGGAATAATGTTTGCGATCCTTGGAACCAACCCGTTTACCGCAATCCGCATCATCTTTTGGGACCCAATTTTTAACGACGTTGTCGCCAGCTACACACGCCCACAACTCCTCATCAAGGCGGCCCCGCTGATCCTCATGGCCATCGGTCTATCGTTCGGATTTCGCGCAAACGTCTGGAATATCGGCGCAGAGGGCCAGTTCGTTATGGGCGCGGTTGTCGGCGGTGGCACCGCCCTCGCGCTGTACCCCTACGAAAGCTTCATCGTCTTCCCCATCATCATCATCATGGGCGCAGTCGGCGGGTTCCTTTGGGCGATGATACCCGCCCTGTTGAAAATAAAATTCAACGCCAACGAAATTCTCGTGTCCCTCATGCTGGTCTACGTCGCGGCCAATTTCTTGTCTGCGATGGTCACAGGCCCGATGAAGTCACCCGTCGGCATGGGCTTCCCGGAAAGCCGAAACTTCAACGAATACCACTCCGCGTTTAACTCTGAACTGCTGTCCAACACAGGCCTTCACTTCGGCGTACTCGCCATGATGGCCGCCGTGATCGTCGGCTATATCGCCCTAACGCGCCACCTATTCGGCTTTCAAATCCGCGTCGCTGGCCAATCTGCCCGCGCGTCGCGTTTCGCTGGCGTGAACCCCAACCTCACCATCGCGCTCTGCCTCGGTATCTCAGGCACACTCGCAGGCCTCGCTGGTTTGTTTGAGGTCACAGGCCCCGCCAGCAAACTCTCCACTAACTTCCCGCTAGGCTACGGCTTTACCGCGATTATTGTCGCTTTCTTGGGTCGCCTAAACCCCATCGGCATCCTCTTCGCAGGCCTGCTGATGTCGCTCACCTACATCGGCGGCGAGCTGGCACAATTCCAACTCCAAATCCCCGCCGCCGCGATCCAAGCCTTCCAAGGCATGCTGCTCTTCTTCCTCCTCGGCGTCGATATCCTCATCAACTTCCGCGTCCGATTCAAAACAAAGGGAGTCGCATAATGGATTTCTCAGCAATCTCCCCCATCACCTTACTCG
>JASJIO010000019.1:0-8419 GCA_037625035.1 Amylibacter sp. | reverse complement strand
AGCATTTTTCCCGCTGCGAGCGCACGCAGCGGGGATTTTGCACTTCTGCTTTGGGCTAATTGTGTTGAAAAACTCGTTGTTTTTGACCCATTGATGCTGGTTACTACATTGATTTCATTTGACTGTTCGTAGCCAGCCTGCTTTTCACTCTGCGGCTGGTCCTATCGGCTTGAGTTTTGCTAGTTTCCGGAGGTTTTGGGCGGTTGCTGCGAGGGTAAATTCATCTTGGACGCCGTATGGGCCGCGTAGTCGGAGCCTGTCCAAGCCAAGGATGCGTTTGAGGTGGGCGAAGAGCATCTCGACTTTCTTTCGGCGGTTCGAGGCGGTTTGATTAAAGTCTGATGCGATACATTGACGGGCAAATTCTCGGACGATCTCGTATTTCTCTCGGTGGATCGCGCGCGTCTCTGATTTGGGACAGCATTTGGCTTTTAATGGGCAATCGATGCAATCGGATTTAAGGGCCCGGTATTTGCGCGCTTTCCATTCTGGAGCGTTCCGTGCGGGATCGGAATAGGTGCGCCGTGTGTGCTTCATCTCTTTGCCGCCAGGACAGATATAGCGGTCGTTCTCATCATCCCATGTGAAGTCTGATCTGGGGAATGTCCCATCAGTGCGCTCACCCTTATCAAAGACGGGAATGAAGGGCAGGATCTTTCGCTTGGTGGTCAGCCAAACAAGGTTGTCGGACGACCCGTAGGCTGTATCAGCAGCGATCCAATCTGGCTTCAGGCCAAAGCGTTCTTCGGTCCGGTCAATCATCTTGCGCATGGCTCCAACCTCGGCGGTTCTGTTCGAGCGGCTGGCGTCGACATCAACGATGATACTGTGATCTGTATCGATCAGATAATTGGTGGAATACGCAAAGAATGCAGGGCCTTTACGCGCTGCAGTCCATTGGCTGGCCGGATCAGCATGAGCAGTAAACTTGGGCTTGGTCGCGGTGGCCGCACCAAAGGCTTCGTCGTCCAGCGTGTCGAGATATTCCTGCACCGCGCGCGGTGCATCATTGATGCCGGCCACACGGGCTGCCCAGTCTTCAGGGTTGCTGGAGTTCTGTTTTTGGACATCTGCACTGATCAAGCTGGCATCGATTGCAAATCCTTGGCCACCCACCAGCCCTTCTTCCATGCAGCGCGCAACAGTCGTCTCAAATACGTGGCGCAGAAGGTCACTCTCTCGGAACCTACCATGGCGGTTTTTGGAAAAGGTCGAATGATCGGGGATGCGGTCACTCAGGTCGAGGCGACAGAACCAGCGATAGGCCAGGTTCAGATGAACCTCTTCGCACAAGCGGCGTTCGGACCGGATGCCGGAGCAATAGCCCACAAGTAACATCCGAATCATCAATTCAGGATCAATGGATGGGCGACCAGTGTGGCTGTAAAACTCGGCAAGATGCGCACGAATACTACTCAGGTCAACGAACCGATCAATCGAACGCAACAGGTGGTTTTGGGGAACGTGATCTTCCAGCGAAAACTCATAAAACAGAGCTGCTTGTGCCTCCTGTCTTGGTCCCAACATCGCAAATCCCCCCGTTCAATACACAGATTGAATCAGCAGCCGGTGCTACGATCAAGGAATAGTTTTTCAACACAATCAGCCCACACCGGACCTGTTAATTTTGCGCTGCTTGCGCTCGCAGCGTGGAAATTGCTGCAACTGCTAAAATTCTGTTGTCGCAACGCGGCGTGAAAACCAGTCATTCAAACAATTTGCAGCAAAGGAATGATGGCTAAGGATCAAAGTGGACCTATATGGAATTTGCTTCGCGTTAAGCTGCTGCTCGACTTGCTATGCGAGCAATCGCTCTATCCCGGCGACAACACCAGATTCAATTCCATCGTGTATCTGGCGATGCATCATCGCCTTCAAGAAGGCTGCATTTTTGGAAAATGGACCATCTATGTAAACTGGTCCACGCGCCCCAATGGCATCCATTGTTCCTGATGTCGCCTGCGAAAGAAGGCTGGATAGCAGGTCAATCCTATCCCGTTTTGGTATCAGGGTCGGATCAACAAGTTCTCCATTTTCATCCGCAAGCCATGCGCCTTGTGCGTCAAAAATATCTTCGATTTTTTTTGGGCTTGGGATTAAACCGCTTGTTTCCGGAACGCTATTAAAACGCGCAAGAATCTCTCCACCCATAAATCGAATGTTGGGGACTTTTTTTCCAAACGGATCTAATGAGATCATCTGCCCACAGGCCATATGCACCGGCGGCTGATCAACGTTCAGAGCAAAGGCACAAATCCAAGTCCCGGTCGATAACACTGTAACTGGCCCCGTGTGATCGAGGATAGAGGGCACCAGGGCCAACGAACTGTCGTGGCCGCCACCCAAAATCATAGGTGGGTCTGGTTGGTTGAGGTGTTGACACAATCCGTCCCTTAGGGGGCCGATCTGTGCGCCCGATTGGACAAATGGGGGCATAAGCTGCGATATGTTAAGACCAACCGATGACTGATCCAGATAATCGCCCGTTTGGACGTTCCACAAATCCGTGTGGCAACCTGCGTATGCAATTTCACTGGACGCGAAACCTGACAACCAATGCGTCCAATATTGTGGCAAAAACAGCAATTGATCTACATCCGCCATAGTGGAGCGATGCGTTTGCATAAGCCAATGTAATTGCGCCCCCAAGTGCAACCCGCGCGGCATCCGAGACGACCCTGTAATCGCATCATCTGGTCGGATCGCGTCATAGGCTGCTGCCAATTGATCGAGGCCAGAAAAATCATAATCCATAATGGGTAACACAAGATCACCATCCGACATGCATGCAATTCCCGCACCGTGTGTCGACACCATGATCGCATCAATTGGCCCCGCTTTCGAAAAATCGGTTAATGCGCCTAAAACGAATGCCTTTAAGCCGGCAACGTCCAAATGTGGATATGGCCCATCTGTTAACACAGTATTAGGCGTTGATCGGGTGTCGATTGTCAGATCATTGACGCTATCACGCAAAATCATCTTTGCATTGGTCTTCCCAAGATCAAAAATCACCAAGCCTTGCACTGAATGCGCCATCTATTCCCCCTGCACGTTCAAAGCTTGGCGGTATTTTTCGGCGTCCCAATTGAGCAGCTCAAATTGCTCATTTTCGCTGAAAAATGCTATTTCACTATCTTTTGGTAAAACTGCCAACACGTCACGCGCGCTGCGCAGTAACGCCTCGCTGCCCAAGAAAGCGTCATCGCGTAACACCACGCCGACCCCGCGTATGATCACTGCACCGCTTAAGGGTAACGGCGATTTAGAAAGCCGCGCCAGTTCGTCCTGCATCGTGTCATCCGGCTCCAAAACGGGTAGGGCTGGTCCAAGGAACACCAACAAATCAGGTGCGAAACTCCCTTTGGTCAGAATACTGGACCACGTTTCATCAAGGGCAATCTGGTGGCTCATGGAGTCTTTCGCCCACGAAAAACCCGAACCTTCAAGATCCATTTGTGGGGTTTTCGCCGCAGGTATGTCCGCTGCTGTCTTTGCGTCCAAACGGCGCAAAACTTCATGTGTGATGCTATCAATTTCTTCCAGCGTATCGGCGGCGACGATCAAACCGTGATTGGCCAGAACAAATATCTTTACACCTGTCTGCGCCGCTTTGCTCACGTAGCGACTTAGCGGAACGCCTGGTTTGACATAAGGAACAAAAGCCCAATCTAGCCCATTCAAATGTTTGTTTAGGCGTTTTTCTGCATCCCTCTGAATAGCAATTGCGATGACATCGATGCAATGGCTATGCACAACAAAACGATATGGAATAGCGGCATGCATGGGGACCTCAACAGAAGGCCGCGCCGCTGCGCTTTCGTCGCAAACACATGCTCGCATATCAGCATCCGTTGCCTCGGGTTTGGCCAAGACGGCAAGGGTGCGGTCCACATCCATCGCCAGAAAACCGTTTCTATCTACGATATCACTTAGCCAGCGGCCCGACGCTTTGATCCACATTACCCCATCTGATTTCACCGATGTGTTTCCACCAGCGGCCTGAATCATGTGCGGTGTCGCGCCAATAACACGCGAATAAGCGATCAGTCGGTCCAGATCTTTTAATAGGTTCGGCATGGTTTCTTTCTAAATTGCACAGGATCAGGGAAGATGAAAAACGGTTTCCAACGGCACTTGGGTTGGCTGGTTATCGGGCTCCGTTTCCATAAGGTCAGACATAAAAGCCCACCATTTCTGCATGACAGGTTGGCAAGACCGCAGTCATTTCTTCGATCCAGCGGTTCTGCGCGGTAGATGTTGTGGTCGCCGAAAGAAGCGCCACTTCACCACCGTCTGGTAAATGGTCCGCAGCCATCTGAAGGATCATGTTACCAATCAATGCAGGTGATGATGGATCAAGGTGCATCATGCGGCCTTCAGCCGAGACGCCAGAATCCCAAGAGACGACTGCGATGCCACGGCTCATTGCGCGCTGCAGAACCGGTACGAGCGCATCGGTGTCATTCGCGGAAATGGCAATTGCATCGACATTCTGGGCGATCAAAGAATTGATGACTTCAATCTGGCCTTCTGCCGTGGTGTCGGTCGGACCCGTGTAAATGATCTCAACTCCGCCCAATTCAGCCGCTGCTTCTTTTGCGCCTTCGTTGGCGGCTTCGAAAAAGCCGATGCCCAAAGCCTTCACAACCAATGCGATGCGCATGTCCTCTGCAGCTGCTTACGTAGAGACCAGCGCAATGGCTGCCGTTGTCAAAAGTGCTCTTAGTTTCATTTTATTTCCTCCCATGGGATTTCTAGGTGTCGTGTCGTTCTTATAACCTTGTTAAGGAGCCGTCTTTTCTGCGGCGCTGCTTGGCCGGGCCACGATCAGCCGAATGTCAGCCCCCTCGATCATCGCAGCATGCTGGTCACTTATTCCTTCGTCGGTAATCAAAATATCAACGCGCTTCAGCGGGCAAAGCAGAAGGCTCGACCGCGCCTGAAACTTCGATGAATCAACAAGCAAAACCAGCTCGTCGGCTTGTCCGATCAACTTTTCCTCCGCTTGAACGATCAGCGGATCTGCCTCCATCACACCCAATGGGCCGACGCCGTGGGCGCCCATAAACATGCGGCGCGCACAAAAATTGGCAGTCACATCATTAGCAAACGGAGACAAAATGATGTTTTGCTCGCGATACGCGATCCCGCCAGACATCATAACCGTATTTTCCGAGTTTTTAAGAAGATGATCAGCAATCGGGAACGAATTGGTAAACACCTCGCATTGGCGTGTCGCCAGCGGATGCACCATCTGCAGTGTCGTTGTGCCGCCGTTGATAATGATCGCGTCACCGTCATCACACAGATCAACAGCAGCGCGTGCGATTGACTGCTTTTGCACAATGCGTAGCGTCTTATTCACCGAGAAAGGGCGACCAGCAAGGCCCGGATAGGCCTTAGGGCCAACAGATTCGGCACCGCCACGCACGCGGCGTAGTTTTTTCTGTAGATGCAAAGCCGCAATATCACGCCGGATTGTTGCCTCGGATGCGCCAGTCAAACTACACAGTTCAGCAACAGTTGCGACCGTGCGATCCTGCACTGCAGACAGAATAACAGCCTGGCGTTCTCTTTCATGCATCCGTCATCCTCCTCCGCTACATTTCCGCGCATTGAGAAAAGACTGCAGTCAACTTCAATCAGTGTCAATCAAAATTAGAGTTATTTTTTTTATTTTGTAAAACTTCAATCATTTATGCTCGTTTATGATTGACAGCCATACACAAGCCGCTCAACTATTAGCCAACTTAAGATTTTACCACATTTGGAGATTTTCATGGCTAAGTTACCGAAATTGCTACTCTCGTCCCTGTGGGACGGCCAGTTGGCGTCCAAAATGTCAGAGCCTGAAAAACTGCAATACCGCTCAAATCTGCTTGGTTCGGACATGCGTGTCACCAACTTTGGCGGTGGTAATACGTCTACAAAAGTAATGCAGATGGATCCATTAACAGGCACCGAAGCCGAGGTGTTGTGGGTTAAAGGGTCAGGTGGGGATGTGGGCTCGATCAAGCTTGACGGGTTTTCAACGTTGTATATGGATAAGCTACGCCAGCTTAAGGATCTGTACCGTGGACCCGACCACGAGGATGAAATGGTTGCTTACCTGCCGCATTGCACTTTCAACTTGAACCCGCGTGCGGCATCGATTGACACTCCGCTTCATGCCTATGTGCCGCATAGCCATGTTGACCACATGCACCCAGATGCCATCATCGCCATTGCCGCTGCAACAGACAGCAAGGCACTTACGGCGGAAATTTTTGGGGATGAAATTGGCTGGCTTCCGTGGAAAAAACCTGGCTACGAATTGGGCTTGTGGCTGGAAAAATTCTGCCTTGAAAACCCGAATGCCAAAGGCGTGGTTCTTGAAAGTCACGGCTTATTCACTTGGGCTGACGAGGCGCAGGAATGCTACGAGTTGACGCTGAATGTCATCAACCGTGCCATTACTTATTTTGACGAAAAGACCGCTGGGTTGCCCGCATTTGGCGGGGCCGTTCATACGTCACTGTCGGAAACAGATCGGCGCGCCGTTGCTGCTCGATTGATGCCCGCAATTCGTGGTTTCGTTTCTGCCGAACAACACATGGTTGGCAACTTTGTTGATAGCGAAACGGTGCTCGACTTTGTGAACGCCAAAGACATGCCTGCGCTTGCTGCCCTTGGCACATCATGCCCTGACCATTTTTTGCGTACGAAAATTCGCCCGCTTGTCGTCGATTTTGATCCAGCCACGAACAATATCGACACCGTGCTTGAAGGGTTAAGCGCGCAGATTGCGGCATACCGTGTAGACTATACTGCTTACTATGAACGCTGCAAACGTGATGACAGCCCTGCCATTCGCGACCCGAATGCCGTCGTCTATCTGGTGCCCGGTGTCGGGATGATTACCTTCGCGAAAGATCGCGCGACCGCGCGCATCTCAGGCGAGTTTTACGTCAACGCGATTAACGTCATGCGCGGGGCAGATGCAGTTTCTGAATATTGCGGCCTGCCTGAGCAAGAAGCGTTCGATATCGAATACTGGCTACTCGAAGAGGCAAAGCTGCAGCGCATGCCAAAACCGAAATCCTTAGCAGGACGTGTGGCGATCGTCACAGGCGGAGCAGGCGGAATTGGCGCAGCAACGGCAGAGCGGTATCTTGCCGAAGGAGCCTGTGTCGCCTTGGCTGATATCAGTGCTGATAACCTTTCGACCGTATCGGAGCGACTAGCGAAACAGTATGGTACCGATGCTGTACGCAGTGTCCTGATGGACGTGACCGACGAGGCAGCTGTCGCCACCGCGTTCGCAAACGTCGCCGTTGAATTTGGCGGTGTCGATATCTTGGTGTCAAACGCAGGCATTGCGTCGTCCGCACCGGTTGAAGAAACCACACTCGCCCTTTGGAACAAGAACATGGAAATCCTATCGACCGGATATTTCCTCGTGTCGCGTGAAGCCTTCAAAATGCTGCGCGTGCAGAACATTGGTGGCTCTGTAATCTTTGTTGCTTCGAAAAACGGTCTTGCAGCCTCTCCAAATGCGTCAGCGTATTGCACTGCCAAAGCATCGGAAATTCACCTTGCACGCTGTTTGGCACTTGAAGGTGCGGAAGCTGGTATTCGCGTCAACGTCGTCAACCCCGATGCGGTTCTGCGCGGCTCAAAGATTTGGGAAGGTGATTGGCTGGATCAACGGGCGTCGACCTACGACACCGATAAAGGCGGCCTTGAAGAAATGTATCGCAACCGCTCTATGTTGAAACGGTCGGTCTACCCAGAAGACATCGCGGAAGCCGCTTATTTCTTCGCGTCTGAAAATTCTGCCAAATCGACCGGCAATATCCTAAATGTGGATGCCGGAAACGTGCAAGCGTTCACGCGATAACTGGATCTGTCTAACGTCAGCGCTTATGGGTCCAAATAGCGATATACTGCAAGGGCATGCCTAAAGGGTCTGTTACTAACCGCTATCTTTTTGTCAGTGGGGATTTCAGCCCAGACTATTAGCCCGCAAATGATGCAACAGTTACAAAGCATGCCCCGAGCGCAACAAGAGGCCTTGGCTAAGCAATACGGTATCGATCTTGATCAGGTTTTGGGTGGTGGAGGGGCCAAAGGCGCTAATTCAGACATTGCGATGCCAGGCGAACCCTTAGAGCAGAGGACCTTACTCGATATAGATTTAGATTCTGAACAGAACTATCAATTGTTCCAAATAAAATTTGCTGAGTTTGAAAAATCCTTAATCAAAGAAAAAGAAGAGGTTAAGCGGTTCGGCGTGTCGCTGTTTGACCAAGATATCAGTACCTTTGCACCAACCGATGATGCCAGTGTGCCGGACAATTATCGTTTGGGCGCCGGAGACCAGCTGGCTATTCAGCTTTTCGGCACCGAAAATGATCAGTACGATTTGCAAGTCACC
>JASJIO010000018.1:0-9552 GCA_037625035.1 Amylibacter sp. | reverse complement strand
GTACGGATCGTGCGTACCATATTGGCAATCACGATACCCAACATCCCCTGCGCGGTTTTTTCTGGAGTAAAGCCAAGTTGGTCCGCGATCGGTGTGTAAACCGCACGGGACAATTCAGGGTCAAGGCCCATATCGCCATCTAGCAAACCACGCGAGGATAGACGACCAAGCAGCAGATTTGCATCCGTTGTGGTCGGCTCGTCACCGCCATTGCCGTAACACGCAGGACCAGGATACGCCCCCGCAGATTTTGGCCCAGCCTTCAGCAAGCCGTCGCGATCAAACCAAGCAACTGAACCACCGCCAGCACCAACTGTTTCAACATCAACACACGGCATCCTAATAGGGAAGCCAGCAACATCACGATCAAACGCCAGATCCACGCTGTAATCACGGATCAGCGCCACATCGGCACTGGTACCACCCATATCGAGTGTAATAATATTGCGACGCCCCGTTTGACGTGCCGCATGGGCCGCACCAACAGCACCTGCAGCAGGACCAGACAATGCGGTGCGCACCGGAAATTCCCGTGACCGCCGAACTGACATCAAGCCACCGCTTGATTGATTGATCCCTAGGCTGGCATTGGGTGCGCGTTCCGCTATTCCTGCTTCCAACGTTTCCAAATAATGCCACATAACAGGCTGCAAATAGGCGTTCAGAACCGTTGTCGACAGACGCTCATATTCTCGGAATTCTGGCTGCACTTCGGAAGACACCGAAACCGCAATCTCTGGAGCACGTTTACGCAGTGCCGTTGCAAACGCTTGTTCATGGCTGTCATTTCTGAACGAAAACACAAACCCGATGGCACATGCGCCGGCGCCCGCTGCAATAACTTCATCAATGGCAGCATCAATATCTTCGGCATTCGGTGCGCGAACGATTTCGCCTTGCGCGCCGATACGTTCGCTCAACTCAATCCGATATTCCCGATCCACCAGTGGCGCAGGATGGTCTCGTTGCAAGTCATACATGTGCGGGCGCGTTTGACGGCCAATTTCTAAAAGATCGCGAAACCCTTTGGTTGTCACCAAGGCGACACGGCTACCAGTGCGCTGGATCAGCGCATTGGTGCCAACTGTTGTACCGTGGGACACCCGTTCGATTTCATCTTTGGGGATGTCGAACTTAGCACACATTGCATCAAGCCCATTCAAAATTGCATCCGCTGGATTGGAAGGTGTCGACGACGTTTTGTAAACGTGGAACACTCCCGCCTGATCGTCCGATGCATAGAAATCCGTGAATGTACCGCCAACATCCACACCAACTGTCCAACCCATACGGTTCTCTCCAAAGTTCGAATATAAAATTTTACGTAGTGTACTACTGATTTATACAGAGTCAAAACCAAAAGAGCTTTTCCGCCTTCTTTCACACACTTTGCTGCATTTCTTGTGGGAGGGCTCGCTGTAACTTGTCTTTTCAAGTGCTGGCGGAAGTCACTTTCCGCTCTGTTAATCACTTTGCTCTGTTAATACAGTGCCAATTCAGCAGTAAATCCAAATCAGAGCCTCCATGTCAGTTGACGATTCGATTTTTCAAAATCTAGCAGATCGACCGGGACACCTTATCCGGCGGTTACATCAAATTCACGTCACCCTATTTCTAGAAGAATGTGGCAAACATGATCTAACACCCGTCCAATTTGGTGTGCTTACGATTCTTGTGGACGGCACGGTACGCGATCAAGTTACAATCGCCGCAATGATCGGAGTGGACAGAAACACCGCCGCGGATGTTATCAGGCGTCTGGCCAAACGCGAGTTACTGGAACGGCCCGATAATCCGACAGACAAACGCACCAAACTGGCCAAAATCACCTCTGAAGGAAGACAGCTTGTCGAAAAGGTCCAACCTGGAATGGCAAAGGCGCAAACGCGGCTGATAGATCCGCTGACAGATGAAGAGTACGCCTTGTTTATGACCCTGACCCAAAAACTGATCTCTGCCAATGATCACAGCAGCCGTGCACCTTGGCGTCCCTTTCAGGAGCCATCTAAGAATAAGCTGATGACCACAGACACCTAAATTATTGCGTTTTCCGCAACCGTGGATTTTATCCACTTTCGGAAGGCAATTACGGGGGGGGTATGGGCGCTGCGTTCTGGCCAAACCAGAAAATATGACCCAATCACAGAAGTTGCGGAACCACCGAGTCCAACCAGTTTCCTTTGCTTAAGCTCGTTCTCAACAAGGTATTTGGGCACAATCGCCGCCCCAAGGCCAGAAACCACTGCTTGTATCATAGTCGCAAATTGGTCGAACTGAATGCCGGTTATGTTTTTCACGTCCAAACCTTGTTGCGCAAACCAACGGTTCCACGCTGTTGGCCGTGTTTGTAGATGTAGAAGAGGCATTTTCAGAATTTCATTCATATCGTCCGCTGCATTTGGCCTCACAATCAGGGGCGCTGCAACGGCAACAACTTCTTCTTCCATCAAACACAAGCTGTTCACCTCTGGCCAGTCGTCCAACCCAAAATGAATGGCCGCATGAAAATTCTCATTCGAAAAATCAAAGGGACGTGTTCGTGTGGACAAATTCACCGTTACGCCCGGGCATTGTGCGATGAAATCCGCCAAACGCGGCGCCAGCCAGTGTGTTCCGAACGCGGGCAATACAGCTAAATTCAACGCGCCCCCGTTCGGGTTTGTATGCAATTTAACCCCAGCATTTGTGATAAAGTTGATGCCTTTACGCACCTCCTCTGCATAAGTTTTACCTGCCCCTGTAAGGTGCAAGCGCTGTTTATCCCGTTCAAACAGCTGCACACCGATTTGTTGTTCTAGCTTTTGTACATGGCGACTGACTGCGCCTTGGGTCAGGTTCAATTCGTTTGCCGCCACTGTGACTGATCCGCGTCTGGCAACTGCCTCGAATGAAGCAAGCCATGCAAATGGCGGTAAGAACCGCCGTGGGATTGAAACTTCATTCCATTTTGACATAATATAATTCCAAAAAGTCGCGAGCCATCTGTGTGATGTCATATAATAAGGAAGAAGTTAGCGTCACATCAACAAAAATGATTGCAATTCGTAATGACTGAAAAACCCAAAACACCGGTGTTCACCCGATCCGATCGCGCTGCTGCTGTAAAACTGTCCGAAATCGTCCAGATTTCAGAAGTAGAGCAGGCCCGCAAAGCTGCCGGTGAAAATATCCTAAGCTTTGGTACGGGCGAACCTGATTTCCCAACGCCGGAAAACATCATCGAAGCAGCTCACGCCGCGATGTTGACTGGGCAAACAACCTACCCGCCGACACAAGGAACACAAGCCTTGCGCAAGGCGATTACTGAAAGCACACGTTCCCAAACAACTGCGATGCCGGACCCAGCCGAAGTGATCGTCTGTACGGGGGCAAAACAGGTTTTGGCAAACGCTTTCCTTGCGACGCTGAATGTCGATGACGAAGTCATTGTTCCCGCACCCTATTGGACATCCTATGCTGATATCATCGCATTTTGTCAGGGAACACTGGTACCTATGGCGTGCCCTGTTGAGACGGAATTCAAACTGTCCACGACCCAGCTTGCTAACGCGATCACGCCGAAAACAAAATGGTTGCTGCTGAATTCGCCAGGTAATCCATCGGGTGCTTTGTATACACCAAGTGAACTGGCGGCTCTTGCCAATGTTTTACGCGCAAACCCGCATGTTTGGGTGATAGCAGATGAAATCTACCAGCATATCTCCTATGATACTTTCACATCATTTCGCGAAATCGCACCTGATTTGCTGAACCGTATGTTGATCGTCAATGGCGTGTCCAAGGCATACGCCATGAAAGGTTGGCGATTGGGCTGGGGTATTGGTCCGCGCGAACTCATCGCGACAATGGTTGGTGTACAGGGACAATCTACCTCTGGCGCGTCGTCGATTTCACAGGCCGCCGCGCTGGCCGCCCTTTCGGGATCACAACAGGTTCTAAGCGAACGGCTCACGTCTTTCAAAGATCGCCGCCACTATGTGATTTCCGCATTGAACGAAACAGGCCGTCTTGATTGCCCGACACCAGGTGGCGCGATTTACGTGTTTCCATCCTGCGCCAAATTCTTTGGCCTTAAAACGCCAGATGGAATCGAAATCACCACCGATGCCGAATTCTGTGCCTATATCTTGGCCGATGCTGGTGTTGCTCTTGTTCCTGGCCGTGCCTTTGGCTTGTCAGGCCATTTTCGATTGTCATACGCCTATGCGATGGCAGATCTCAAAGAAGGCTGCGCGCGTATCGCCAAAGCCGTGGCTGCATTGTCATAAAGGAAATACTCATGTCACTGAAACCCAAAGACGCCCCTGAACTTTCCCACTTTGAATGGGAAGATCCTTTCCTGTTGGAGCATCAATTGAGCGAAGACGAACGCATGATGCGTGACTCCGCCCGCGCCTATGCGCAGGAAAAATTGCAGCCCCGTGTTATCGACGCCTATGCAAACGAAACCACGGATGCGGAAATTTTCCGTGAAATGGGCGAAATGGGCCTGCTAGGTGTGACTGTTCCAGAAGAATACGGTGGATTGGGCGCGTCTTACGTCACCTACGGTTTAGTCGCGCGCGAAATTGAACGCGTTGATTCTGGTTACCGTTCGATGATGTCCGTGCAATCGTCATTGGTCATGTATCCGATCTATGCCTACGGAACTGAAGAACAGCGCCAGAAATACCTGCCCAAACTGGCTAACGGTGAATTCATCGGTTGCTTTGGCCTAACAGAACCAGACGCAGGCAGTGATCCGGGCGGCATGAAAACCCGCGCTGAAAAGGTTCAGGGCGGTTATGTACTGAACGGCGCTAAAATGTGGATTTCCAACAGCCCCATTGCAGATGTTTTCGTGATTTGGGCCAAATCCGAAGCACACGGCGGTAAAATCCGTGGCTTTGTTCTGGATGAGGGTATGATAGGCCTGTCAGCGCCCAAAATTGGCGGCAAACTATCGTTGCGCGCTTCCATCACAGGCGAAATCGTCATGGACAATGTGGAAGTGGGCGAAGACGCCCTGCTGCCAAATGTCGAAGGCCTGAAGGGGCCGTTTGGTTGTTTGAACCGCGCACGTTACGGCATTTCTTGGGGCGTTCTGGGCGCTGCTGAATTTTGCTGGCACGCATCACGCCAATACGGTTTGGATCGCAAACAATTCAACAAACCGCTTGCCCAAACACAGCTTTTCCAGTTGAAATTGGCCAACATGCAAACCGAAATTACACTTGGCCTCCAAGGCAGCCTGCGCATTGGTCGCCTGATGGACGAAGCAAACGCAGCGCCAGAAATGATCAGCATGATGAAGCGCAACAATTGTGGCAAAGCATTGGAAATCGCCCGTCACGCCCGTGACATGCACGGCGGCAACGGAATTTCTGAGGAATTTCAAGTGATCCGCCATATGGTCAATCTGGAAACCGTTAACACTTACGAAGGCACTCATGACGTGCACGCCCTTATCTTGGGTCGCGCGCAAACTGGTTTGCAGGCCTTCTTTTAAGCATCCAAAGGAACAAAGTTATGGATCGCGCAGATATCGTTCACGACGCTTTTGTCGCTCGTGTAACCGCAGGCGAATTTCCCAATGGCAATGCGCCATCCGGCCCCTTGTCTAACTCCGAGGCGGTCGCGATATTTCGCGCCCAATGCCTGAGCCGCAATCTTGATCGGCGGTCGCGTAAAATGCAGACCGCTGGGCAAGGGTTCTACACCATCGGTTCTTCTGGTCACGAAGGCATGGCGGCGGTCGCCTCTGCCCTGCGGCCTGACGATATGGCGTTTCTGCATTACCGTGACGGGGCGTTTCAAACGCGCCGTTCTGCGATGGTTCCGGGCACGACCCCCGGTTGGGATATGCTGCTAAGCTTTTCCACTGCGAAATCTGATCCCATGTCTGGCGGGCGGCACAAGGTGCTCGGCTCTAAAGCCCTGAACATCCCTCCACAAACATCCACAATTGCCAGCCACCTGCCCAAAGCCGTCGGTGCGGCGTATTCCGTGGCACTGGCCAAAAGGCATCCGCCCGAACACAAAGTTTTAGAAGACGACAGCATCGTCATGTGTTCGTTTGGGGACGCGTCAGCGAACCATTCCACAGCACAAGGGGCAATAAACACGGCCTGCTGGACGTCTTATCAATCTGTGCCACTGCCCCTGCTTTTTGTTTGTGAAGACAACGGCATCGGCATTTCTACCCGCACGCCGCAAGGCTGGATAGCGGCCAACTTTGCCAATAAGCCCGGCCTAAAGTATTTCAAAGCAAACGGCCTTGATCTGTTCGATACATTCCGAGCCGCCAAAGAGGCCGCGGAATATGCGCGTTCAAGAAAGAAACCTGCATTCCTGCACCTGTCTCTTGTGCGTCTATACGGCCACGCGGGTGCTGATATGCAACAAACCTATCTTTCAAAAAGCATATTCGAGGAATGGGAACAAAACGATCCTCTGCTGCATTCGGCGCGATTGCTGACCGAAAGTGGCGTTCTAACGACTGACGAGGCGCTCTCGATCTATACCAAAACTGAAGAGCAATGCACCCGTGTCGCAGAAGAAGTGATTCAACAACAACGCCTGTCTACGGCAGCCGAGGTGATGGCCTCTATCGTGCCACCTAAACGAGATTGCAAACCCACCAACGGCCCCTCCACGCAAGTACGGGAAACTGCATTCGACAGTGACATCAAACAAATAGATAAACCTCAACCCATGTCGCGACTGATCAACTGGGCCCTGACCGATTTGATGCTCGAATACCCCGAAATCGTGATGATGGGCGAAGATGTGGGCCGCAAAGGTGGTGTTTACGGCGTTACCCAGAAACTTTGCGATCGCTTTGGTTCGGATCGGATGATTGACACTTTGCTCGATGAACAATCCATCCTTGGATTGGCCATAGGGCTTGGCCACAACGGCTTTATCCCAATGCCCGAAATTCAATTTCTCGCCTATCTGCACAACGCCGAAGATCAAATTCGTGGCGAAGCAGCAACCCTTTCGTTCTTTTCCGATGGCCAATTCACCAACCCCATGGTGCTGCGTATCGCAGGGCTTGGTTACCAAAAAGGGTTCGGTGGGCATTTCCATAACGACAACTCACTGGCCGTTTTGCGTGACATTCCCGGTGTAATCATTGCTTGTCCGTCCCATGGTGCAGATGCGGCCATGATGCTGCGCGAATGTGTGCGATTGGCCCGCGAAGAACAGCGCGTCGTAGTCTTTGTTGAACCCATCGCGCTATACCCGATGCGCGATTTGCACGATGAAAAAGACAGCCGTTGGATGCAAATCTATCCCGCTCCAGATCAAAGCATTGCACTGGGCGATGTCGGCGTAACCGGCGACGGCCCCTTGGCCATCGTTACTTACGGCAATGGCCATTACCTATCGCAACAGGCCGGCAAAGTGTTGCAACAGCAAGGTATTGAAACACGGATTATCGACATCCGCTGGATTGCCCCTTTGCCAACAGACGGTATCCTGTCCGCAATCGACGGCGCACAAAAGGTACTGATTGTGGATGAATGTCGCGGCACAGGTGGCCAATCGGAAGCCTTGCTTTCTATGCTCACAGAACGCAGTAATTTGCCTGCCGCACGCCTTGCAGCAGAAGACAGCTTTATCGCAACTGGCCCAGCCTATGCCGCCACAATGCCCAGTCGTGACAGCATCGTTGCTGCCGCCACAAAACTCTGGAATGCGTCATGAAACAAACCGCAGTTGTCGTCGCGCCCGGTCGCGGCACCTATAACAAGACCGAACTAGGTTATCTAACGCAGCGTCATCCAAATGCACCCAATCTCGATCAATTTGATGCTTACCGCGCCGCGCTTAGCCAAAAAACTATTAGTGAACTTGATAGCGCTGCACGGTTTTCCGGCCCCACGCACACGCGCGGCGACAATGCGTCGCCTTTGATCTATGCCTGTGCGCACGCGGATTTTGCCGCAATTGATCGCGAATGTTTTGATATTGTTGGTGTAACTGGTAATTCTATGGGCTGGTATATCGCACTGGCCTGTGCTGGTGCGCTCGACCCGATGGCTGGGTTGCAAGTGGTCAACACCATGGGAACGCTCATGCAGGACCATATGATCGGCGGCCAGCTGATTTATCCGTTTCTAGATGACAATTGGCAGGAAACTCCAGGTAAACGCGACAACCTGATGCGCGAAGTTTTCACCATCAACGCCCACCCGGATCATGTGCTGGGCCTGTCCATTGATCTTGGCGGCATGTTGGTGCTCGCTGGAAACGAAGCAGGTTTGACCGCCTTTGAAAAATCAGTTCCATCCTTGCAAGGGCGCTTTCCGATGCGCCTGCCGAACCATGCAGGCTTTCACACCCATTTGCAAAAACCTGTTTCCAAACTTGGCTTTGACGCATTGCCAGAACATCTCTTCACCCAACCAACAATTCCGCTCATTGATGGTCGTGGTGCAATTTGGTATCCCAAATCGACAGATACTAACGCGTTGTTCACTTACACACTCGGGCATCAGGTCTACGAATTATTTGACTTTACGGCTGCTATTCGTACTGCCGCACGGGAGTTAATGCCAGATGTGTTCATAATTCTCGGTCCAGGCACCACTCTGGGCGGGGCGACAGCTCAGGCTCTTATCCGATCTAATTGGAGGGGATGGAATTCAAAATTAGATTTTCAAAAAGAAACCCAAGATCAGCCAAGGCTTTTGTCAATGGCAACAATGCAAACGTCAGTTTGATCGCGCTGTAGTTGGTGCGTCAAAACAACCGCAAAATTTGTAATGAAAAATTGGTCGGGGCCAACTCTGCGTACTGAGTTGCAGCATTGGACTTCAGGGGGTCCCCAAAGTGAGAACTAGGCTGCTTGATCTGAGATCATCTAAGTTATTGATTTAAGTGGTGCCCCCACACGGCAAAATTAACTTTAATAAAGTATTTATTATCAATAAGTTGAATTAAGCCACATTTCAAAAAGCGGTCCCAAAAGCGGTCCTCTTAGATTGGAGGTGCACCAAGTGTTTCACGCACTAATTTCAAGCTAAACGGCGGATGACTTTATTAGTGCTGCTAGGCAGTTGGTGAAGGTGGGGTGACTCAAACATTGGCCCGAAGCGGTTCCACCAAAACCGGACCGTTTCATGTCTCACATCTACACCCCGTTCATGCAGTAAATCCTCCACATTACGAAGAGAAAGCGGGAAGCGAACGTACATCATTACTGCAAGTCGGATGCATTCAGAGCTAGTTTTGAAGTAGCGGAATGGAGAATGTTTTGTCATTCGGCATGGTTACAAATTAGCCCTGCCCGCTTCAAGCAAGTTTACTCTGACAGTGCCGGTGACGAGGAAAGATGCAGAAGGGTTTTTGAGGCAGGCTTTAGCGCTTTCGTAGGGTCGCATTGCTAATACCGTCTGAAATCAATTGATCCATTTAAATTTTTTTCACACATAAAAAGGCGGACCCAAAGGCCCGCCCGTATTCTTATACTACTGCCCGTTTTGGTAATGTCCAATCGGGTCGTACAAAGTGGCAGGTATAGCCATTTGGTATCCGCTCAAGGTAATCTTGATGCTCTGGCTC
>JASJIO010000017.1:0-6679 GCA_037625035.1 Amylibacter sp. | reverse complement strand
CAATAATTTCAATTTAATATCTCCGAATTTCACAAATAATTTGCCTCGGTATTTTATTCCTGAAAGCTCCGTTGATTAAGCTCGTATCCACCTCAAGTTATTTTCAACTTATTGTATTGCAAACTAAGTGCATAATTGTGTCTTTGTAGAATGGAACCATGATCTTCTCGCGCTTTTCGTTAGCTGCTCCAGACTTGAAAGCTTAGTGCTTTCGCCATAAAGGCAGTCAATTCGTCACCAAATCCGCCAAAACCCCTGCCGCAATTTCAAACGATCGTATCCGCGCGACAGGATCGTGGATCATGCCTGTCACCATCAACTCATCTGGCTCATACGTGTCGATCAACTGCGCCAAACCATCCGCAACACTCGCCGCTGATCCGCTCGCAGAACAGCCCAGCGCCTGATTAACCTGCGCCAAAACACCCGCTGGGACATGCGCTGCCACATCATCCACTGGCAACGGCAATTTGCCAGGATTACCCGTGCGCAACCGCGCAAACGCCATTTGCTGGGATGATCGCAACCGCTCGGCCTCTTCGTCCGTATCCGCCGCGCAAACCCCAGCTGCCATCATGAAATACGGTTTTTCCAGAAACTCCGACGGGCGAAAGGCACTGCGATAGGTCGCCAGCGCATCTGACAACATCGCGGGTGCAAAATGCGAGGCAAACGCATAGGGCAGCCCCAAATGCGCCGCCAATTGCGCACCGTACAGGCTCGAACCTAAAATCCAAACTGGCACATTCGTTCCACGACCAGGGATGGCCTGAACCGCCGCGCCCTCAGACGCACCAAAATACCCCATCAATTCCACCACATCTTGCGGGAAACTATCCACGGGCGCCATGTGGCGGCGCAACGCGCGCGCCGTCGCCATATCTGTTCCAGGCGCACGCCCCAGCCCCAAATCAATCCGATCAGGATACAGCGTGGCGAGCGTTCCAAAATGCTCTGCAATCACCAAAGGCGCATGATTTGGCAGCATAATACCCCCCGCACCCACACGAATGGTTTTCGTCGCCCCCGTCACATGCCCAATCACCAAAGACGTCGCCGCACTCGCGATACCGGGCATGTTGTGATGCTCCGCCAACCAATACCGATGATAGCCAAACCGCTCCGCCGCTTGCGCCAACG
The DNA here is from genome assembly GCA_037625035.1 of Amylibacter sp. Taxonomy (GTDB): domain Bacteria; phylum Pseudomonadota; class Alphaproteobacteria; order Rhodobacterales; family Rhodobacteraceae; genus Amylibacter. Next base: position 5,539 of record JASJIO010000017.1, on the reverse strand, counting down.
CGACCGTGTTTTTCAACGCATCCGCCTCGGTCTTGCCTTCAGGGATTGGTGAAAGATCAAGCAGGGAAAATTTGTGCATCTGTGGTGTCCTTATGGCTTTGGCAAAACCTACGCGCCCACCCGATCAATGCCAAGCGTGACCCCACGGATTACAGGGTGGACTATAGATTTCGAACCGCCGTTTTCAGCAACATCACTAAATACAGCTTATGAAACCCCATCAGCGCATGAAAGACAGACCCCATCTTGCCGCTCTTTTTATCAGGCACCACAGCCGATCCAAAATATAGCCGCGTGCCAGTCCCCAATGGCATAATCTGCAACCAAGACCGCGTCCGCCCGCCCAAATCATACATCAAAATCTGATCCGCACCGCGATCTTCTACATTCCAAGCCGCGAACCGCGCGCGCGTCCCCGCCGCCAATTCCGCAACCACAACATCCGTTGAAGGCCGCTTCACCAATCGCAAAACCACCAGTTCCATCTTAAACAACCAAGTGGTGTAAAACGCCGTTACAAACGCCTCAAACGTTACATCCTGCGCCACATCAACCGCGTAACAATCCGTATCCTTCAACCCGCTTGCCACCAGCACGTTGCAAATCAATCGTCTGCGGAAAACCCTTCAATACCCAAGCCATCACCGCGCCGTGCGACCAAGGACAACTGAACGAGGCTACCAGAACAAACCGTTCAGGCGTTGCCCGCAGCGCATCAACCACATCGGCCCCGATCACGCTTGGAAAACGGCTAGCCTCGCGTTGAAACGCACCGTCCACCATGAAGCGATCCACGTCATCCTGCCAAACACCGTCAATCAGCATGCCCATCGGCTTATCCCGCCAAACGAACGCGGCTTGGCCGATCCATATCTTCGCAATATGCCGCCCACACCATTTCGCCCAACTCCGCTGCAATCGGGTTTTGCGTCAATGTCGCCACCATCATATTCACCTGAAACTTCGGTAACTCGGGCAACGCGCCACCGTGTTCGATCTCTTCCAAATACTGCGGCCCGGTTCCTTTCAGGCGGGCATGAACGGCAATATCCGCGCTTAACGATGCCTCAACCGTCATCGAAGACGTCGTATCCACGCCCATTTCCCAATCAATCCCAGCCTGATCCAGCGCCTTTGCCGAAATCGCGCGGAATATGCACTGCTTTTCAGAAGCCATACGCAGCGGGCGTTCCTTCCACGCACTGCCATTCGGGGCGCCATACCAAACCAAATCCAACTCCGTCAGCTTGACCGCGTTTTCATCGCGCCCTGCTTCCGTGGTCAGGATCACATCGCAATCCCCTGTCGCAAACATCGCTTTCAGTTCGGCCGTGAACGACGACACCAAATTCACCTTCACCCGTGGGTATGCTTGGGAAAACTGCTTCAGCACCTTTGGAATATGCGGGTAAATAATATCATGGGGCACGCCGAAAACCACTTCGCCCTCAAACTTAGTGTCCGTCATGCGGTTCCACACTTCGTCGTTTAACGCGAGCAACCGTCGCCCGTAACTCAGCAACAATTCCCCCTGCGCCGTTGGCGTGACACTGCGGTTTGATCGATCCAGCAAAGATTGATTGAGGCTCTCTTCCAACCGCTTCAACTGCATCGACACCGCCGATTGCGTTAAATGCAGTTGCGCCGCCGCCCGCGTAACGCCGCCGGTATCAGCCACTGCCACAAAACTCCGCAGAGCCGTTAAATCCAGATTTCGAGCCATATCACATTCCTTGATGCTAAATCCAACAAACATTTATTTTTCGAATACATACCCGTATGGCAAACAGATATCAAGAAATTTGATGCAAACACGATTTTGTATCTGAAATCAGAAAGGACACGATCATGACTACTCTTACAACTATCGCCGTTTGGCGCAGCAACGCCCCCCCGAGGCGGCTATTTTGCACAGCTCCTCGCTTTTGTTCGCCTCTCGAATGAGCGCAAACAGCTGAAATCCCTGACCGATGCCCAGTTCGATGATATCGGCGTTTCGCGCGACCAAGCAGTTGCCGAGGCCAATCGCGCCCTCTGGGATGCCCCCACCCATCGGAAACGTTAACAGAACGCATCCTCGCAAGGAAACCGTGCGAAATTCGAACAATTCCGCATAGTTTCCTTGCGATTTACCTTGAAAAATGGTGGCTTTAGCCCAATAATCATAAGGGAAACTGTCAGGCATCCGTTTGGCAATATTTTTAACTGTTTTTTCAAGGAGAAAACTCAATGGCACAATACGACACAGTCCGCCGCGCTGGCGCGGGGGTACAATCCGCTGACATAGACGCAGGGCTGCGCGCGCATATGAACAAAGTCTACGGCCTTATGTCCGTCGCGATGTTCATCACAGGCATCGTCGCTTATTTCGTAGGTAGCGACCTCGCGCTTGCCTCCAAAGGCCTTCCAACTCAAATCTTGTCGTACGGCATGATTGAAACAATGTTCACCAGCCCCGTGCGCTATATCATCATGTTCGCACCGCTCGCAGTTGTCTTTGGCTTTAGCGCCATGCTCAATCGCATGTCGATGGGTACTGCACAAATCGTTTTCTGGGCATTTTCCGCACTGATGGGCCTGTCGATCTCTTGGATCTTCTCCGTCTACACTGGCATGTCGATCGCAACGATCTTCTTTGCGACCGCGATCATGTTCTCCTCGATCTCGATTTGGGGCTACACCACACAAAAAGACATCTCTGGTTGGGGTAGCTTCTTGTTCATGGGCCTGATCGGTATCATTGTGGCTTCTGTCATCAACATCTGGATCGGGTCTGCCGCGATCATGTTTGCCGTGAACATCATCGGTATTCTGGTTTTTGCAGGCCTCACTGCCTATGACACGCAAAACATCAAGAATACCTATTTGGCACACGCCCACCACGGCGACACCGAATGGCTTGGTAAATCCGCGATTATGGGTGCGCTCAGTCTGTATCTGAACTTCCTCAATATGTTCATGATGATGCTGTCGCTCTTTGGCAGTCGTGAATAACCATCTCGAATCAACACTTAAAGCCGGGGTTCGTCCCCGGCTTTTTTGTATCCACCTAACCGAAAGCCCGCCCAATAACCGAATTTCCCCTGAACGTAACCGCCGCCGCCGTCATTCTGGGTGCGCTTTATATCTTTATGACCCTGCGCATCGCGCTCCAACGACGTGGTCAACGTATAGCAATGGGCGATAATTAAGACCCGCAACTGACCAAGAAGATTCGCGGTCACGCAAATGCTGGCGAACAAATCCCCCTTGGCCTAATCCTGATTGGCTTGAACTAGGCGATGAATTCCAGCCCAACCACCCTAACACTCGCGGCCCTGCTGATCATTGGCCGCATCCTGCACGCCATCCACTTTTACAGCAAAAATAAGCCCGTCAGATACCACGCCTAAGGCATGTTGCTGGCGATTCTTTCGCATCTTTTGGGGGTCATCGGCCTCGCGCTCGGCCTTATTCTTTAACGCCCAGATCGCGCAACATCGCAGCGCACGCCGCTTCGATCAAATCAAAAACACTGTCAAACCCGTCTTCATAATACGGGTCTGGCACCTCGCGCAGCGGCTGATTAGGCAAACAATCCAACAACATCTTCAACTCAGCCTTTGATCCACACGGCTGAATGGCACGCAAGTTCGCCATGTTGCTCTGGTCCATTCCGATAATTAGATCAAACGCCTCAAAATCGCCCTGTGTCACCTGACTGGATCGCTGCGCCGAAAGGTCATAGCCCCGCCGCGCCGCCTCTGCCATTGAACGTGCATCAGGCAGCTTCCCGTCGTGCCACCCACTTGTGCCCGCACTATCCACCTCAATATCGCCGCCTGCCTGCGCCACTAACCCACGCATCACGCCCTCCGCAGTTGGGGAACGACAAATATTACCAAGGCAAACAAACTGAATACGATAACTCACAGCAAATCCTTAATCTCTGGTCCCCGTCTGCTAACGCAAAACCACACGCCGCGCCATCTTCACCAGCATCATCACAATCGAAACACCAAACGCCCAAACTGCCCACGCGCGACGGAGCACCAAAACAACGATCCCAGCAATACGCCCCAAACCGCAATCGCCCAACTGCCCTGCACCCACGCAGGAAAGCTGTAAAAATACGCCAATTCAGCCTCTGAAAATTGCACCATATAGGCTTCGTTCTGGGTTTGCGTCATCACATAATCAAACGCACCACCCACGTTAAACAACAGCGTCACCACTCCAATCACCCACAAATGCCAAGGGGGCTTTCATCGCACTTCCCCTTGTTTCTGGCCCATTCCCAGCAATCCTACACCAAAACACCCCACACCTCCAAATCCCCTGCGCCCATTCGCCCTATCGCTGCCCACCCCGCAAATACCTAGGCTCATCGCGGACAGGGGCATCCATGAAAATCCTCATCCTCGGCGGTTACGGCGTTTTTGGCTGCAGGCTCGCTGAACTTCTCGCAGACCTTCCCAGCCTAACACTCCTTATTGCGGGGCGTTCCCTGCAAAAAGCCGAAACCTTTTGCGCCACCACCCAAGGCGCTCCCACACTCCTCCCTCTCAAACTTGATCGCGCCGACATCGCCGCACACCTCGCGGCGCAAAAACCAGACCTCATCGTCGATGCCTCTGGCCCATTCCAAAACTATGGCGATGATCCTTACGCCGTACCCCGCGCGGCCATTGAACACGCCATCCCCTATGTCGATTTCGCCGATGCCTCCGATTTCGTCACCAAAATCGCCACCCTGAACGACGCCGCGCAAAAAGTAGGCGTTTTCGCGCTCGCTGGCGTATCCTCCTTCCCCGTTCTCACCGCCGCTGTCGCGCGCGAATTGTCCCGCGACCTGACCGTAAAAACCATAACAGGGGGCATTGCACCGTCGCCATACGCAGGCATCGGCCTCAACGTCATGCGCGCGGTCGTCGGCTACGCGGACCACCCCATCACCCTCACCAGCAATGGCCGCATCACCACCGCCAAAGGCTTGGCCGAGAGCCAACGCACCACCATCACACCCCCTGGCGAGCTTCCCCTGCACAACATCCACTTTTCCCTCGTCGATGTACCAGATTTACAGGTCATCCCACCCGAATACCCAAGCCTCGACAGCATCTGGATGGGCGCTGGCACCGTTCCCGAAATCCTGCACCGCGCGCTCAACCTGCTGGCAAAACTACGCGGTCGCGGCCTGCTCCCAAACCTCGCACCAGCCTCACCGCTGTTTTACAAAATCCTCAACCTGATGAAATTTGGTGAACATCGCGGCGGCATGTTTGTGCGCGTCACAGGCGATGGCCCGAACGACCCCTTCACCCGAACATGGAACCTGTTGGTCGAAGGCGACGACGGCCCCTACATCCCATCCATCGCGATAGAGGCGATCATTCGCAAAATGCTTAACGGCGAACGCCCAGAAAACGGCGCGCGCGACCACCGACGCCCTAACGCTTGCAGATTACGACACCCTGTTCCCACGGCGCACCATCACCACAGACATCCGCGAGGCCCTCCCCCCAACCGGGGGGGGGGGGGGGGGGGGGGGGGGGGGGGG
>JASJIO010000016.1:0-17987 GCA_037625035.1 Amylibacter sp. | reverse complement strand
CATGTTAATAGGTGCGGATCAAACCAACCAATTTGCCCTGAACCTTGACCTGATCATCACGATACACCCGTGTTTCATACACTGGATTCGCCGCTTCTAAAGCAATGGCGGACCCTTTCTTGCGCAGATACTTCAGCGTCGCTTCTTGATCCTCAACCAACGCCACGACAATATCACCATTATCCGCATCAGATTGCTCATGAATCACAACAACATCACCTTCATTGATGCCTGCTTCGATCATTGAATCACCCTTAACCTCCAGCGCGTAATGGCGCCCTTGGCTGTGCATCATTTGGTCAGGCACAGTTACATGGTTGGTCACATGCTGGATCGCTTCAACCGGCGTACCCGCAGCAATTTTACCCATGATAGGCAGGGAATTGGTATTCGCCCACTCAATGTTCATAGCATCGCGGGGTGGATCAGTTCGCGAACCTTCAATAACGCGAGGTTTAAAGCCACCTGCGTCGATATTGTCGGGCAAACGTACAATTTCAATAGCCCGTGCACGATGCGCCAGACGGCGGATAAAACCGCGTTCTTCCAGTGCTGTGATCAAACGGTGAATGCCCGACTTTGAGCGTAAATCCAGCGCTTCCTTCATCTCATCAAATGAGGGTGGCACGCCGTCCTTTTGCATCCGTTTGTGGATAAACTCCAACAAATCCATCTGCTTGCGTGTTAGCATAATAGCCCTCCTGAAAATAAAAATTTCGCGTTATGTTCGCATGTGTTCAATATTGTTCTACAAGTGTTCTTGTTTTGTGTCAAAATATTTCTTTACAAATCGCAAAGAAGCCAATACCGGTCACAAAACTGGAACTTTACAGGCGGATGAATTCAACCATATCACCGGCTTTACGTGCGCCGTCTTTTGGATCGCGAAGCATTAACGCATCCGCGCGTGATAAAACAGACAGCAACGAACTGTCTTGGCGCGTTTCCGGCATGCAAATCAGCGCACCATCCGTGATCGATAATTGCGCACGCATATAATGGCTGCGAAATCCATTTGCATCAATATCACGCCCTAAACGCGCAATTTCGCGGGGCATAGCTGCGCTGCCAAGGCCCAGCATCGCGCGCAGCGCGGGGATCAGAAACACTGTTCCACACACCATCGAACTTACCGGATTTCCAGGTAAACCGATCATCGCTGTTTGGTTTAATCGTCCTGCCATCAGCGGTTTCCCTGGCCGCATCGCAACCTTATAAAAAGCTTGATCCAACCCAGCCTCGGTGGCCACTTGGCGCACCAAATCGCGATCCCCAACAGATGCGCCGCCAAGTGTGACAATAACGTCCGCCTCAGATGCTAAATCCAGAACTGCCTTCAGGTTATCAACGTCATCACTCGCAATTGGAAGGATCTGGGCGATCCCACCATTTGATTCAACTAACGCCTTTAATCCGAAGTTATTGCTGGAGATAATCTGACTTGGGCCTGGGTTTTCACCTGGCATGACCAGCTCATCACCCGTTGCAACCAATGCGACACGCGGTTTGCGGCGCACCTTAACCTGCGCGCAATTCATCGACGCCAGCAACGCGATATCACCCGCTGAGAGAACACGCGGTGCTGACATCACATCGCTTGCTTTGAAATCTCCACCAGCAGGGCGCACATAAATGCTCTGATCAATGCCTTCATTTACAGTGATCACACCACCAGAACGTAGGCAATCTTCCTGGATTAAAATACGATCTGCACCTGTCGGCACTGGTGCCCCGGTGAAAATACGAACTGCTTCGCCAGAATCAACAACACCGTCAAAAAAACCACCGGCCGCGCTTTCACCAATCACACGCAACTTCGCACCCGTAATTAAATCAGTATTGCGAACCGCGTATCCATCCATCGCCGAAGACGCAAAAGGCGGTTGATCACTATGCGCAACTGCATCCACTGCCAAAACACGCCCCGATGCGTGCTGCAAATGAACAGTTTCAATCTCTAACGGCTGAAATAGCCCCAGAACCTTGGATAAAGCTTCATCAACGGTGATCATTCCGAAATAAACCATCCAGATTTGCCGCCATCTTTTAAAACAACGCGGATATCTGTGATTTGCATGGTTTTATCCACGGCCTTCACCATGTCGTACACTGTTAACGCAGCGATATTCACCGCAGTTAGTGCTTCCATCTCAACCCCTGTTTGCCCAGTGGTTTTCACAGTTGCTTCAATCTCAACGCCGTCCTCAGCATAACTCAGATCAACGGAAACTTTGGTAATCGCCAAGGGATGGCACAAAGGGATCAAATCAGGCGTTTTCTTCGCGCCCATAATACCTGCCAGCCGCGCCACAGACAAAACATCGCCTTTTTTTGCACGGCCTTCTTCGATCATCGCGCGGGTCTCAGGGGCCATCACAACCCGGCCTCTCGCTGTGGCCACTCGCGCCGTTATTGCTTTGTCCGACACATCCACCATGTGTGCGGCACCCTTGTCATCGAAATGTGTTAATCCAGCCATTACATCGCCTGCGGAGCCCAAGGGCTCGATATCATGTCGCGCGTAGCGGCCGTAACATTTTCCTGCCGCATCAAAGATTCGCCGATTAAGAAGCAACGAACACCGAATTGCGCCAATTCGGCCAGATCATGGCGATCATTCAAACCGCTTTCAGACACCAACATCCGTTCGGCAGGGGCATACCGAGCGAGCGTTTTTGATGCATCCAAACTTACATCGAAGGTTTTCAAATTACGATTGTTGATACCCAAAAGCGGCGAACGCAGCACTGCTGAACGATACAACTCTTCACGATCATGAACCTCTACCAAAACATCCATGCCTTTTTCAAACGCCGCTGCTTCCAGTTCCTGCGCTTGCTCATCCGAAACCGAGGCCATGACGATCAAAATGCAATCAGCACCCCAAGCCCGCGCTTGCGCCACTTGATACGTGTCATACATGAAATCCTTGCGCAAACAGGGCAGGGCACAGGCATTCCTCGCCTGCGTCAAAAACTCTGGTGCGCCTTGAAAGGATGGCGTGTCCGTAAGAACAGAAAGGCAGGTCGCGCCACCCTCGACATAGGCTAGTGCCAATGTTGCAGGATCAAAATCTTCACGTATCAACCCTTTAGATGGGCTGGCTTTTTTGATCTCTGCGATCAATCCGTATCCACCCGATGTGCTTGCCTTACGCAATGCTTCTACAAATCCGCGTGGCTGTGTTTGTTCCGCTGCCAAGGCATCCAATTCTGCCAAAGTCACTTCGGTTTTGGCCTTGGCGACCTCTTCCAATTTATAGGCTTTGATCTTGTCGAGGATATCAGCCATGTGCGGCCTCCGTTGTGATGCGTGCCAATGCGTCCAGTTTTTGTTGTGCTTTGCCGCTGTCGATACTTTCGGATGCCATCGCAACGCCATCGCGTAAATTGTCGACCTTATCGGCAACAACCAAGGCAGCAGCAGTGTTAAACAAAACAGCGTCGCGGTAGGCAGATTTTGTGCCAACCAACAAATCACGCAACGCCGCCGCGTTTTGTGCAGGCGATCCGCCAACAATTGCTTCAAACGGATGTACAGGCAGGCCAGCATCTTCTGGTGCAATCTCTGCGTCAGTCACTGCGCCATTTTCCAACTTGGCAACCCAAGTTACTCCGGCAATTGATATTTCATCAGTGCCATCAGACCCGTGAACCAACCATGCTTTTTCTGATCCCAGTTCCAACAAAACCTCTGCCATCGGCCGGATCATTTCGCGCGAAAACGCACCCGTTAGCTGTCGCTTTGCGCCAGCTGGGTTGGTAAGCGGGCCAAGAATGTTGAAAATTGTTCGCGTACCCAATGCTTGGCGCGCTGGCATCACGTGGCGCGTCGCAGGATGGTGCATCGGCGCCATCATAAATCCGATCCCGCATTCATTTATCGCCCGTTCCACAACCTTTGGTCCAACCATCACTTGAACACCAAGTTTGCCTAAAGCATCTGCCGTACCCGACTTTGACGAAAGGTTGCGATTGCCATGTTTGGCAACAACCACACCCGCACCAGCCGTCACAATTGCTGTTGCGGTGGAAATGTTCAGCGTCGATTTACCGTCACCGCCCGTGCCAACAATATCCATCGCGCCATCAGGGGCTTTAACCGACAGACATTTAGCCCGCATTACTGCCGCCGCCGCTGCGTATTCTGCAACGGTTTCGCCGCGCGTGCGCATTACCATTAACATACCACCGATTTGTTCGGGTGTTGCATCACCATTCATGATTATTTCAAAGGCCTTACGGGCTTGATCGCCATCAAGTGGGCCATCAATTGCCGCCGCAATCAGAGTTTTCAGCTGGTCGCTCATGCAGATTCCAGTGACATGTCTAGGAAATTCTTTAACAGCGCATGCCCATGTTCGGACGCGATGCTTTCGGGATGAAATTGTACACCGTGGATCGGCAATTCTTTGTGCTGCAAGCCCATGATCGTGCCATCTTCAAGCCAAGCCGTTGTTTTTAAACAGTCTGGCAGGGTTTCTTTTTCCACAACCAGCGAATGATACCGCGTTGCATCAAACGGTGTTGGCAAGCCTTTGAACACCGATTTATCCGCGTGGTGCATTGCCCCCATCTTGCCATGAACTATCTCGTGGCATCGAACGACATTCCCGCCAAAAGCCTGGCCAATCGTCTGATGACCTAAGCATACACCCATCAAAGGAATTTTTGCTTCGGCCGCAGCCATCGTTAGAGGCAAACAAATACCCGCCTGATCAGGATCACACGGGCCGGGGGACAGCATAATCATGTCCGCGCCCAAACCCATCGCATCTTGAACTGTAAGTTCGTCATTGCGTTTCACAACGACTTCAGCGCCCAATTCGCCCACATAGTGAACCAGATTGTAGGTGAAGCTGTCGTAATTATCTATCAAAAGCAGCATATTGCCTGTCCTAGCCCTTCGCGATTTAGGGGTGATCCCGCGTGTTTTGTGCGCTATACATTGGACACGGGCGTGAACCAAGGTCAAGAGCAGCGATCTAAGAAAACACACGCCACCCACAGGCAAAGAGGCACCAGATGGCAATCGGTGGAAAAAAATCTCTAGGAATCGTATCTGGCTTAGCCGTTGGGCTAACCTCTGGTGTATTTTTGGCAGCATTAAATCCGATTGTCCCACAAACGGGTTCATCGGTGCCGATCACGGCCGTTGAGGAAATTGCGATGGCACCTGAACCAAAGGTGAAATCTGATCCGTCGCTTCCCAAACTGAGTATGGTTGATACGACGCCAGAAACGATCACAGAATCAATTGTGGAACCAAAAATAGTTGCTGAAATTAGCGAACCGCCCGTCGTTGAAGAGGCTGAACCATCTATTGAACCTGAAGTGACCTCAGAAGCACCGCAAACAGCAGAGCTGGAAACTTTGGAACCAGTTGGTGAACCTGAAACGCAATTGGCATTGGTTTTGCCTGAAAATACTCAGCAAAATGATCTCGTTGCGGCTCCTCAGCAGCCAACAGCTGCGCAAAATGATACACAACCAAATGTATCCTCAGAACATGCTCAGGCCATTGATCTTGCAGAGCCCAAACTTGAAATCGACAGTCCGAGCGTTGCCGTTGCACAGCCCGTCACGGTTGATGCCGTTGAAACCGCAACTGTCGCTGAACCTGAACCAACTGCTGAACCATCTGCGATTATTCCAAGTAATACCGTGGTGGCAACACTCCCCAAAATCCAAGACCCAATCGCTCCAATACCCGCTGTAGTAATTGTGGAAGAAACGGCACAAGAAGAACAGCCAAACACATCCGGTACATTCAAAACTTCGGGGAGCTCGATTATTTCAAAAGGATCAAGCCTGCCTAAAATTGGCGGCACACAAGTAAGCGGTCTTGCAGCACTTGGAACGGGTAACAAAACCAGCCGTTTCAAAACAATTGGCGACAGTTCTAAGATCCTAGAAACTGATGATACGCAATCTGAAAGCCAAGACCCAGAGGTTGGGGCCCTAGTGCGGAACGCAAATGAGTTTCCGGTTACAGACGCTCCACTTTTGTCGATCATCTTGATTGATGATGGCAAAATCGCTCATCAGTTATCTAGCCTTCAAGGTTTAGGGCTACCGTTGACGATTGCCGTTTCGCTGGACGAACTAGATGCAGCTGAGAGGGCGAAAAAATACACCGAAGCTGGATTCGAAGTACTTGCGATGACCCCGGGCAGCGTAAAATTATCGTTGTCAGCGGGGCAATCAAACGAACAAGTCGCGCAATTACTGACCGAATATTTCAACATCATGCCGACCTCGGTCGGGTTGATTGATCGACCTTCGGCGAACCTCCAACAAGATCAGCGGCTATCGCGTTCCGTGGTAAAGCACTTTTCTAAAACGGGCCACGGGTTGATAACCTATGGCGGCGGTTTAAATGGAACAAAACGTTCAGCGGATCAAGAAAACGTATCTAATGGAACGGTATTTCGGTTTTTGGATAAATCTGGCGAATCTGGTCCAATCATCACCCAACAACTTGATCGCGCCGCACGCGAGGCCCGTTCAAAAGGCGCTGTTATTGTGATGGCGACCCCGTCTAAAGCGACGCTCGGAACGTTGGTTGGTTGGAGCCTCAGTTCAAAAGCACGTGCCGTAACGCTGGCGCCAGTATCAGCAAGTTTGTTGAAAAACTAATGATCGCCGCAATGCACTGAATTTCTCGCTTAAAAATTTCCGCCAGAAGACACAAAATCCTTCGCATCTTGCGCCGCTTTGCGCAGGGCGTAGGACTTATTTACAGTTTCTTGAAATTCAGACTCAGCAACGCTGTCATAGACAACGCCGCCGCCCGCTTGAATATACAGCTGTTGGTCTTTCAAAACCGCAGTACGCAGTGAAATCGCGATATCCATCTCGCCGTTAGCAGAAAAATATCCACAACCACCGCCATAAACGCCGCGTTTCTCTTTTTCCAGCTCGTCGATAATCTCCATCGCACGTACCTTGGGTGCGCCAGAAACTGTACCAGCAGGCATTCCTGCCAATAATGCAGACAATGAATCGTGATCATCGGACAATTCGCCAACCACGTTTGAAACGATATGCATAACGTGTGAATACCGTTCAATAATAAACTGTTCGGTTGGGCGCACAGTGCCGATCTTGGCCACACGCCCAACATCATTTCGGCCCAGATCCAGCAGCATAAGATGTTCTGCCAATTCTTTTTGATCGCTCAACAAATCAGCCTCTAGCGCACGATCCTCAGCCTCATCTTTGCCGCGATGGCGCGTTCCTGCAATCGGGCGAATGGTGACTTCGTTGTCTTTCAAGCGCACCAAAATTTCAGGGCTGGCGCCAATCACCTGAAACCCACCAAAGTTAAAGAAAAACATGAACGGGCTAGGATTGGTGCGGCGCAGTGCGCGGTACAGGCTGAACGGGGGCAGTTTGAAATCCTGCGCCCAACGCTGGCTTGGAACCACCTGGAAAATATCACCAGCGCGAATGTAATCTTTGGCTTTGCCAACGATATCAAAATATTCTTCTTTGGTGGTGTTCGAAACTGGCGTCCCCACAGAATTCGCAACATCCGCAACAGGCGTAGACATTGGGGCGGGGCGTTCCAAATCACGCACCGCATCCATCACTCGTTCCGCCGCTTGGTTATACGCCGCACGCGCAGACAACCCGCCAGACACCCAAACAGGCGACACGACTGTGATCTCGCCTTTTACACCATCCACGACCACCACCACAGACGGGCGCATCATCACCGCATCTGGCAGGCCAAGCGGATCGGGGTTCACATCAGGCAAATGTTCGACCTGACGGATCATGTCATAGCCAAGATAGCCAAACAACCCAGCCGCGATTGCGGGTAGTCCTTCGGGCAAATCAATGTGGCTCTCATCCAGAACTGAACGCAGCGCCGCCAATGGTTCCGCCTCCATCGCCTCAAACGCTTGTTCATCAAACCGCGCTTGGCGGTTGATCCGTGCTTTTTCGCCGTGACATTGCCAAATCAAATCCGGCTTAAAGCCAATACAGGAATAGCGCCCACGGATTTCTCCGCCCGTCACGCTCTCCAACATAAAGCTGTCTTTTTGCGCCTGTGCCAATTTCAACATCAGCGAAACAGGTGTGTCCAGATCAGCAACCAAACGGGTGTAAACGACTTGGTTTAGCCCCGCGTTGTGTTGCGCTTCAAATGCATCAAAAGAAGGGACCAACGTGCTCACTAGTAGCCACCACCGGTCATCTGCTGGTTGACTTGGTTGATGATGTTCCGGTTAAGGGACACACCCGCCTTAGATTGCAGTGCATCTGAATAATACTCGAGAATATCGAGCGAAACCTGCGCATCAATTTGTTGCGTAATCCGGTCCAACGCTACATCGTTGCCTTCTTGGTCAGGGTCAAAATCAGTGATGTTTGTAAGCCGCACCAAAATTGCTGCATCGCCTGTGTTTATTACAGCGACATCGCCTAGTTCCAACTTAAACACCTCTGCAATTGCGGATGATGTTATTGCTTCAATAAAGCTAGTGCGATTGACCCCGTCAACTGCCTCCAAATCCACACCGACAAAGGCTAAATCGCCGCCTTGTTCCAAGCCAGGTTTAAACCGTTCAGCCAGCTCAACGAGGGCTTCATTGGTTTTTGATGCCTGCCAATCTTCGCTCAGACGTTCTGTTACGTCTGCCAAAGGGATTGGCGCGGGATCGACAACACCGTCCAAACGAAGCGCGAAAACGCCACCATCGCTCAGGTCTAAAATTTCAGCGAAATCGCCATCTTGTAAGGCCAAAGCGGCAGTACGAAATTCGTCATAGCCCATAAGATCATGATCATTGCCATCGAAGTAATTAAGTTTTCCAACTTGGAGTCCAGAAATCTTGGTCAGGTCTTCCAACCGAACTCCACCAGCCAATTCGTCATCAATTTCACCGATCATATCGGATACTAAGCGACGCGCACTTTCACCCGCTAACTCGGCGCGCAATTCATCACGGACCTCTTCAAATGGTGTGTTATCAGCTTGGATAAGCGCGTTAATACGGAACAATGCAGGGCCAAAAGACGATTCTACAGGGCCAACAACGCCCGGTTCTGTTTGACTAAACAATAGGTCAGCCGCCGCCGCACTTAGATCCGTGCGCGATACTTCACCCAAATCCACATCAGCATCGGTCAAACCACGCTCTGATACGATCTCCGAGAAACTTACGGCTTCTGCATCAAAACGATCCCGCGCTGCTTGCGCCTCTTCCAAAGAAGGGAACACTACCCGATCTAGAGCGCGTTGTTCTGCGCGGTTAAAGCGATCAGATTGCAATTCATAACTTTCACGAATTTGTACTTTGTCTACTTCAACTTCATCAAGTAAATCTGCTGGGTTCAGCCATGCATACGTAATCTTACGTGTTAGTGGCGTCATGTAATCCGCTGATTGCACAGCATAAAACGCTTCCAGCTCTTCTTGCGTTGGCGCAGCGATTGGGGCTGCCAAATTTTCTTCGCTCAGGGCGGCCCACTCAAAAGAGCGTTCTTGCTGTGCAAAGTTAAGCAAAGCCAGCGCCATCGTATTTTTGTTGCTAACGCCACTTACAATGGCGTTTTGCAACAGGGATCGTGCGCTTTCTTTACGAACGCGGGCTTCGAACTGTCCTGCACTTAATCCAACTTGGTTTTCAAGAAAATAGCGATAAGACTCTTGATCGAAGCCGCCATTCAACCCCTGAAACTGGGCGCTAGTTGCAATGCTTTCACGCACCATTTTGTCGCCGACGGACAGGCCAAGCACTGTTGTTTCATTGTCCAAAGCAGCTTGGGCGGTCACGGCATCCAATACTTGTTCCTGAATGCCAAATTGATCCAATTCCGCCGGGGTTAGGTTGCGGCCAACTTGCTGGCTAAGCCTAAGATAGGCGTTTTGGTAGGCGCGCCCATAGGTGTTCACTTCGATTTCTTCGTCACCAACAGATCCAATTGCGGTTACATTTGCACCGCGCAAACTGTCCAAACCGAAACCGAATGTTAGGCCAAACATTAACAGGCCCATAATTACCCACATGGTCTTGCTTTGACCGCTGCCGCGCATGCTGTTCAACATTGTTTGGACCCTCTGAAACCCTGTAATTGACCGCAGGTTTTAGCACCCCCACCGACCAAAGCAAGCGGCAACAGCACGCAAACCATTCAACTGGTCGTTATTCCATCGAAAACGCCGCCAATCGGGCAAACAAAGTACCAATTTCTGCGCGATCAATATTGGCAAAAGCTATGCGGAAATGCTGTTCTGCATGCCCTGTTCCGCCTTCTGCCAAGGTCGGGCTAAACATCGTACCAGGCAAAGCGAGCACCGACGCCTTTTCTACCATGGCTTTTGCCACATCATGGGATGACGCCTTAAACGGATGGGAGGCATAGGCGAAATATGCGCCGCACCCTTTCAATTTCCAACCATCTAATTTCGGAAATCCCTCAATCATCGCCGCACGACGATCCAAGATTTCCAACCGCTCACCACCGAGCCAATTGCGAAGGTTTTGCATTCCAAACAACGCGCCACGCTGGCCCAGTTGGTTCGGGCAAATCGTTAATGTATCCAGAAATTTTTCTATCTGGGCCAATCGTTCTGCACTGGAAATCACTGCACCAACGCGGTGCCCAGTCAAACGGTATGCCTTTGAAAAGGAATACAGCTGGATCAACGTGTCTTGCCAATCCGCTTTTGCAAACAAACCATGCGGCGCGCCGGTGCAAGAATGGAAATCGCGGTAGGTTTCGTCAATCACCAGCGAAATACCCGCGTCTTTGGCCACATTGTAAAACGCATCAACAAGGGCAGGCGAATACTCAACGCCGCTCGGATTGTTTGGCGTGACCAGAATAATCGCCTTAACCTTGTCGTCAATCATCGCCGCCGCGTCTTGCGCACTTGGCAACATCCCGTCACCGCACATCAACACCCGACATTCGATGCCCGCCATATCCAACCACATTTTATGATTGAAATACCAAGGCGCTGGTAGGATCACGGTATCCCCAGGTTTACACAACGATAAAATCGCCGCGCAAAACGCTTGATTGCAACCAGACGTGATACCAACGTTCGCACCAGCCAGAGATCCACCATAAACGGCAGACCACTGCTTTGCGACTTCGGCCCGCAACTCAGAAATGCCTAAAACAGCGCCGTACAAATGGGCCGAGGCATCATTGAGAACCGCATCTGCCAAAGCCTCGCGCAATGGGGCAGGTGGTGGATCAACGGGCGCGGCCTGGCTTACATTGATCAGCCGGCGATCCGTTGGGAAGGTCACACCGTCCACCCAGCCTCGCGAATCCATGATCGGCGATGATATGGTATCAAAAAGATTTTGGTTCACAGGGCTTATGGTCATAACAATTCCTTCCACTTCTTAGCCAGAACCTAACGTCCAGCCCTTGACGGCGCAATGCGCATACCCGATAGGGGCGGCATGGCTAATCCACCGATCCTTACACTCTCCGATATCATGCTAACTTTTGGCGGCAACCCATTGTTTGATGGCGTCAATCTTACCGTCCATGAGGGCGCGCGTACGTGCCTTGTCGGGCGAAACGGGTCTGGTAAATCAACGCTGCTCAAAGTGATTTCAGGCATGACCGAACCGGACGGCGGCAATCGCTTTGTTCAGCCTGGTATGTCCGTTGGTTACATGGATCAGCATCCTGATTTGTCAGAATTCGCTACGCTTGGTGATTTTGCGATGTCTGGCTTGCTGGAAGGCGAAGAATACAAAGTCGAAATGGCGGCAGAAGGCCTCAAGCTTAATCCAGAACAAACACCCCAAGCCGCATCAGGCGGCGAACGCCGACGTGCAGCACTTGCGAAAATCCTCGCCGAAGCTCCAGATTTGATGTTGTTGGACGAACCGACAAACCACCTCGACATCGAAGCAATCGCTTGGCTCGAGGATCACCTTCGCCATACCCGCGATGCCTTTATCCTTATTTCACACGACCGCGCCTTTTTGCGCTCCTTGACCCGCGACACCATGTGGGTGGATCGCGGCATCGTGCGCCAAAACCCCAAAGGATTTGAAGGTTTTGAAGAATGGCGCGACAAAGTCTTTGAAGACGAAGACATGCAGCGCCACAAACTCAATCGCCTTATCAAGGCCGAGGCCCGTTGGGCCGTTGAAGGCATTTCGGCTCGTCGCAAACGCAACCAAGGTCGCGTGCGGCGTTTGGGTGAACTGAAATCTGAACGCGGTGCACAGATCAAACGGGCTGGGCCCGCTGCAATGGCGTTCGATACGGGGCAAAAATCTGGCAAACGCGTGATCGAAGCCGAAGATATTTCTAAATCTTTCGACGGTAAAATAATTGTGTTTGATTTCTCGATCCGCATTGCGCGGGGCGAACGTATCGCCATGATCGGCCCCAACGGTGTTGGCAAAACCACGCTGTTGAACATGCTTACGGGCAAGATGGAACCAGACACGGGCACGATTAAAATCGGCACCAATATCCTGCCCGCAATTTTTGATCAAAACCGCAGCGCGCTTGATCCCAAAGTCACCCTTTGGGACAGTTTGACCGAAGACAAAGAACTGGGTGTTTCAGGCCAAAACGACCAAATCATGGTACGTGGCACGCCAAAACACGTTGTTGGTTACCTCAAAGAATTCCTATTCAGCGAAAACCAAGCCCGTGGCCCTGTGTCTGCGCTTTCTGGTGGTGAAAAAGCCCGTCTTTTGCTGGCCCGTTTGATGGCCAAAGAAAGCAACCTTTTGGTGCTTGATGAACCGACCAACGATCTGGATGTAGAAACCCTCGATCTGTTACAAGAAATTCTCGATGACTATGATGGCACTGTACTGCTCGTCAGTCACGACCGCGATTTCCTCGACCGTGTTGCCACCACGTCCATCGTGATGGAAGGCGACGGCAATGCAACCCCTTATGCTGGCGGCTGGTCTGATTACCAAACCCAACGCAAAGCGATTGCCAAGGCTGCAAAATCGGCCCCAAAACCAGCTAAATCTGCGCCAGCACCCGAAAAGCTGAAAGTGCCGCAACCAAAGATGAGTTTTAAAGAGGAACACCGCCTCAAAGAACTCCCCAAAATTATTACGCGATTAGAAGCTGAGATGGCAAAGCTGACTGAATACCTCTTGGATGCAGAGCTGTACACAACTGCCCCTTTGAAGTTTCAAAAGGCAACTGACGCCCTAAGTGAGCGTCAAGCCGCGTTGGAAAAAGCCGAACTTGAATGGCTAGAATTGGAAGAAAAGGCTGCTGGTTAACAAGCCATCAACCAAGTTTTGCTTCATCCGCAAAGCGTTGCGCCACTTCTAATGCAAAATAGCTCAGGATCCCTGAACACCCCGCCCGTTTGAACGCCAAAAGGCTTTCCATCATCGCCTTTTCGCGATCAATCCAGCCGTTTTGTCCTGCCGCAGAAATCATCGCGTATTCACCGGACACTTGGTACGCATAGGTAGGTACGCCAAACTCCGATGAAACCCGCTGGCAAATATCCAAATACGGCATTCCTGGTTTAACCATCACCATATCTGCGCCTTCATCCAAATCACGCGCCACCATACGCAGGGCCTCATCCGTATTGCCCGCATCCAGTTGATAGGTATTTTTATAGCCCTTCAACGCACCAGACGCCCCAACTGCATCGCGAAACGGCCCGTAAAACGCCGACGCATATTTCGCGGAATACGCCATAATTGCTGTGTCAGAAAAATCGTTTTGCTCCAACGCGCGACGAATAACGCCAATGCGCCCATCCATCATGTCAGATGGGCCCAGAATATCCGCACCTGCTTCTGCCTGAACCAATGCCTGCTGTTCCAGCGCCATCAAGGTTTCGTCGTTTAAAATAACGCCACCACGTACCAAACCATCGTGGCCGTCCGAATTATACGGATCAAGTGCTACATCCAGCATCACACCGATATCAGGAACCTGCTCTTTAATCGCACGGGTTGCCCGGTTTACAAGGTTCTCGGGGTTCCACGCTTCCTCTGCGCCCGACGTTTTCACAGATGGATCCGTGTAGGGGAAAATTGCAATAACTGGGATTCCCAGATTGGCCGCATCGTTCGCCGCATCAACCGCGCGCGAAATGCTCATACGGTTCACACCCGGCATGCTGTCCACGGGTTCCAAAACATCATCACCATCGCGTACAAAAATCGGCCAGATCAAATCATTGACCGACAATTCGTTTTCGCGTGTTAAATCTCGCAACCAATCTGTGCGTCGATTTCGACGTGGGCGTGCCATTGGAAACTGTGCTGGAGTCTGAACCATTTTGATACCTTGCTTACTCTTTTCCTATTTCCTAAATGCGCCATAAATCTCACAAACTTCAATTGGAATTTTCAACACAATGATTTACGACCACCCAAACGCATTGGTAAAGGAACCCATATGGAAGGGTTTTACTTAGAGGTAATCGGCTCACGCAGCTTTGCCAGTATTTGGTACTGGATTGTATTTGCTGTTGTTTGGACCCGCACAACACACTGGACGTTAGGTGTTCCTTACGAGGATGCACGCAGTGCCAGCGCTTTGGGCGGTCAACATTCCGAGGATTTTGAAACCCAGATCGAAATTAATGTTCGAAAAACACTGCTAGTTTTTGAAAGTCACAGCACATTTTACACAGCTTGCGCCGCATTTTTGCTTGGGACAGTGTTCACGCTCGGCTTTTATTTTAATCTAGAACTTATGCAGGCCGTATTTTTGCTAGTTTTTCCGCTGACCATTGTTTCAGCTCTTTCAATTCATCTGGCACAGCGCTTACGCGATGAAAATATGCACGAAGATGCGTTGGTCAAAGCCTACATCTGGCATCGCCGCGTTAAACAGGGCATCGGCGCGTTTTCGATTTTCTTCGCGGCATTCTGGGGCGTTTCGCAAACTCTTTTCTCGCCTTACGCGTCAGGTCTTTAGGGCAGGGAACACAGCGCTAACAAACTACCCTTGTCGACACGGCACACCTGCGCTAAATCCGCTCAATGGCCGATCAGTACAATAAAAATCACATGATAATTGGTGGCGCACCCGAAGGGTTCGATGCCCGTCTTATAGCGCAGGCCGTTGCCACGCAAAATGGCCCTGTCATGCACATTTGTCGCGATGATAGCCGTCTTGCTGCGACGCAAACCGCACTTCAGTTCTTTGCGCCCAGCATTCCTGTTTTTGTGTTCCCTGCATGGGATTGCTTGCCCTACGACCGCGTCAGCCCCAATGCCGAAGTGTCCGCCGCACGTATGGCGGTTTTGGCAACACTTTCGGCAGGGTTCAACAAACCATTTATCCTGCTCACAACTGTAAGTGCTGCAATGCAGCGCGTTCCAGCCCGTGAAATCCTAAAATCCGCCAGCTTTGTCGCCGAGGTCGGTCGTCAAATCAACGAAAACGCCCTTCGCGAGTTTTTCACCCGCATGGGTTTCGTTAAAGCGCCCACCGTAGCAGAACCGGGCGATTACGCCGTGCGCGGTGGTCTGATCGACGTTTACCCCCCAGGCGAAATGGGCCCCGTACGCCTCGATCTTTTTGGCGATGTTCTGGATGGCGCACGCCGTTTTGATGCCGCCACACAGCGCACCACAGAAAAACTCACCAGATTAGAATTCTCGCCTGTTTCCGAGGTCATCCTCGATGACGCATCAATCCAACGGTTCCGCCAAAACTACCGCGTCGAATTTGGCGCCGCTGGAACAGATGATCTTTTGTACGAAGCGGTTTCTGCGGGGCGCAAACATCAAGGCATTGAACATTGGGCCCCATTTTTTCACAAAGAAATGGAAACCCTGTTCGATTATCTTCCTGATGCGCAAATATTCTTGGATGATCGCGCCACCCAAGCCCGCCTGTCACGCTGGGACAGTATCGCCGATCAATACGACGCACGATCAGAAGCATTAACCAACAAATCCCGCATCGACAGTGTTTACAAACCCTGTCCCCCAGACCTGTTATATTTGAACGATGAAGCCTTCATGGCGCAAATCGCGCAACGCAGCGTCAGAACACTTTCTGTTCTACAACAAGGCACTGGCCCAAACACAACCGACGCAGGCGGGCGGTTAGGGCGATCTTTTGCACCCGAACGCCAGCAAGAAGAAATTAGCCTGTTTGCCAGGCTTGCCGATCACATCCGAACCAAACAAAAAGACGGTAACGTCGTTATCGCCAGCTTTTCTGAGGGCGCGCGTGAGCGCCTTTCTGGGCTGCTGATCGATCAAGATCTTGTTGGCGCAACTGAAGTTGGTAATTTTTCAGATATTGCAGGAACCAACAGCGTATCCCTTGCGGTTTGGCCCCTAGAACAGGGATTCACCGCCAAAAACATCACCGTGATTTCCGAACAGGATGTCCTTGGGGATCGCCTTATTCGCGGGCCACGGCGCAAACGGCGCGCTGAAAACTTCCTGACCGAAGCCCAAAGCCTTTCCCCTGGCGATCTTGTCGTCCACCTCGATCACGGGATTGGCCGCTACAAAGGCCTTGAAACCGTTACCGCAGTGGGAGCACCGCACGATTGTATTCTGCTGGAATACGCCAAAGGCGACCGTTTGTTCATCCCGGTTGAAAACATCGAATTGCTGTCGCGTTATGGCCACGATGAAGGCATTCTCGATCGCCTTGGCGGCGGGGCTTGGCAGGCGAAAAAGGCAAAACTTAAGGAACGTGTCCGCGAAATGGCGGATAAACTTATCCGCATCGCTGCGGAACGCGCCCTGCGCAAAGCCGAAATCATGGAACCACCTGCTGATGATTGGGCCAAGTTCTGTGCACGTTTTCCCTACGTTGAAACCGACGATCAGTTGCATGCAATCGAGGATGTGCTCGCCGACATGGCATCAGGCACCCCGATGGATCGCCTTGTATGCGGCGATGTTGGCTTTGGCAAAACCGAAGTCGCCCTGCGCGCCGCATTCGTTGCTGCATCCGCTGGCACACAAGTTGCCATTGTCGCACCAACCACGTTGCTGGCACGTCAACATTTCAAATCCTTCTCTGAACGCTTCCGCAATACAGGCATTCGCGTGCGCCAACTCTCGCGCTTTGTAAGTGCTAAAGACGCCGAGCTGACCAAAAACGGGATGCGTGACGGCGGTGTTGAAGTTGTCATAGGCACCCACGCGTTACTGGCCAAAAACATCAAATTCGCCAACCTCGGCCTGCTTGTGATCGACGAGGAACAGCATTTTGGCGTCAATCACAAAGAGCGCCTCAAACAGCTGCGTTCTGATATTCACGTCCTTACCCTCACCGCGACACCGATCCCACGCACGCTGCAAATGTCGCTCTCTGGTGTGCGCGAATTGTCGATCATCGGCACGCCGCCCGTTGATCGCCTCGCTATTCGCACCTACGTCAGCGAATTTGACACCGTGACCCTGCGCGAGGCGCTGTTGCGCGAACATTACCGTGGCGGGCAGTCTTTCTTTGTTGTCCCACGCATTTCTGATCTGCCCGACATCGAAAATTTCCTCAAAACTCAAGTACCCGAGGTTTCCTTCGTCATTGCCAACGGCCAAATGGCTGCGGGCGAGTTGGATGATCGCATGAATGCCTTTTACGATGGTAAATACGATGTCTTGCTTGCCACCACCATCGTTGAAAGCGGGCTGGATATCCCTACGGCCAACACCATGATCATTCACCGCGCCGATATGTTTGGGCTGTCACAACTCTATCAAATCAGGGGCAGGGTGGGTCGCTCCAAAACCCGCGCCTATGCTTATCTCACAACTAAACCGCGCAAACCGCTGACATCCAGTGCTGAAAAACGTCTTCGGGTGTTGGGCTCGCTCGACAGTTTGGGCGCTGGTTTTACGCTTGCCTCCCAAGATCTCGACATTCGCGGTGCTGGTAATCTTTTGGGCGACGAGCAATCTGGTCATGTGCGCGAAGTTGGGTTCGAGCTGTACCAAGAGATGTTGCAAGAAGCGATTGCCAAGATGCAGGCTGGTGGCATGGAAGGCCTAACAGACACCGACAGTTGGTCCCCACAAATCA
>JASJIO010000015.1:0-14725 GCA_037625035.1 Amylibacter sp. | reverse complement strand
TTTGGTCGCGCAGGCCAAAGCCATTTTAGAGCCTCAGTAAAACTACGTTAAGACGCGTGATCGTACGCGCGTTCACCGTGTGACGTGATATCCAACCCGTAATATTCGTCTTCTTGGCTGACCCGAATGGGGCAGATAAAGCCGACGACTTTGGCAATAATCGCGGTCATCACAATCGTGAACACACCCACAACCGCAATGCCGCCCAACTGGGCTGCCCAGTCGGCGTGACCCAAAACTGCCAACATCAAGATGCCGAAAATACCGCCTAATCCGTGAACCGCGAACACATCGAGAGTGTCATCGATTTTCACGATATTTTTCACCAGACCACAGGCCTCTTGGCACAAAATACCTGCAATTGCGCCAATGGCCAAAGCCTCGGCAGGGCCAACAGACCCGGACGCAGGCGTGATAGATGCCAAACCAGCGATTGTCCCCGTGACCATGCCAACCATCGACGATTTGCCATATTTTATCCGCTCCCACAGGGCCCAAGTTAGCGACGCAGTTGCCGCAGAAATATGGGTCACTGTGATCGCCATCGCCGCGCCACCATCAGCCGCCAATTGCGATCCGCCGTTAAATCCAAACCAACCAACCCACAACATAGACGCGCCGATCATCACATAACCAGGATTGTGCGGTGGTTTCTTTTTATCGGATCGCGCACCCAGCATCACCGCAATCACGAGTGCCGCCAAACCCGCAGTTTCATGCACGACGATACCACCCGCAAAGTCGTTTACGGCCTCGGTAAACAAGGCACCTTCACCACCAGACAGCATGCCGCCGCCCCAAATCCAGTGTACAACTGGCGCATAGACCAGCAGCATCCAAAGCCCCGAGAAAACGAGTACAAAGAAAAAACTGATCCGTTCAACATAGGCGCCAACAATCAAGGCAGGCGTAATGATCGCAAAGGTCATCTGAAACGCAAAGAACAAGATTTCAGGGATCGTTCCAGCCAGCGTATCAGCGGTAATGCCGATCAAGAACATCTTGCCGAAGCCGCCCCAAACACTGTTACCATCACCGAACGCGATGGAATAGCCAACAACTAACCACAAAACCGACATCAGGCAGGCAATCGCGAAACACTGCATCAGAACCGACAGAACATTTCGCGACCGAACCAAACCGCCGTAAAACAACGCAAGGCCGGGTAACGTCATAAACAGGACCAGCGCCGTTGCGACCATAATCCAAGCTGTATCTGCACCGTTCATTAGAAAACCCCTTTTGTTTTATTTTCTTTTTCAAAACCCTGATGGGGCGCAAAGGGGAAGGCGTTGGGAACAGAATATTGTGCAAGATAAATACTGCTGCACATTTATTGTGCAGTGGTAAGTGACCTGACTAAAAAATAATCACCGCAAAATTTAGTCGAAGGTTTTGTCGCGCAAAGCCTTCAGCGCGAAATCCGTCGCTTTTTCACGCACAATTGCACGGCCCAACGCGCCAAATTCAATTGTGCAAGACACCGTTGCATCAGCTGTTGCCAGCCCAAAACAAACGCGCCCCTCGGGTTTATAATCTGATCCGCCCGGTCCTGCGATCCCTGTTACACTGATTGCGATGTCTGCCTTAGAATGGCCCAAAGCCCCTGCAGCCATCTGCGCGGCCACTTCCTCAGATACCGCGCCGTGCGTTTCCAATGTTTCTGCGTGAACGCCCAGAATTTCCATTTTTGCGTCGTTGGAATAGGTCACGAACCCGCGCTCAACTACATCCGAAGATCCTGCAATTGCTGTCAAACTCGCGCTAACCAAACCGCCAGTGCAACTTTCGGCCGTTACAACACGTTCTCCCCGTTCACGGCACGCAATTAGGGCCACGACTGCCAGCGCGCTGTTCATCCACGAAATCCTTGATGTGCAACATATCCTACGATCATCAACACAATTGCCGCAAATATCCCTGCAAGAACATCATCAAACATCACCCCAAAGGGCGTCGATTTCTTATCCGCCCAACTGACAGGCCACGGCTTTAAGATATCAAAAAAACGAAACAGCAGAAATCCCCCGACCAATCCTGGCCAAGGCAAAATAGTCACCGTGCTCGCGTGGATCCACAAGACAAATGATAGCGGCATCAGCGTGATCCACTGGCCTGCAACTTCGTCGATTACCACCATTCCGGGGTCGTGATCTGCTTGGCCGCGCGTTACTTCAGCGGTGGCCCACCAACCAATGAAAAACACTGCAAGCGTTGCGATGAACAAAACTGGAAATCCACCAACAGCGTGCAACAG
Source organism: Amylibacter sp. (assembly GCA_037625035.1). GTDB lineage: Bacteria > Pseudomonadota > Alphaproteobacteria > Rhodobacterales > Rhodobacteraceae > Amylibacter. The sequence goes on along the minus strand of JASJIO010000015.1, from coordinate 12,468 downwards.
CACCGCAAAGGGCAGGGCCGCCGCTGATCCCCAAGTGCCGGGCGCGAAGGGCATTAACCCAACATAAAACCACGTCGCGAGGAGCTTGCTCATGTTTTCATCAAGGTCGCAGTTACAAGTGCCGCGATCCCTTCGCGTCGTCCCGCAAATCCCAGCTGTTCGGTCGTTGTCGCCTTCACGCTGATGCGATCCACGTCAACGCCTGTAATTGCCGCCAAAGTGTCCCGCATGGTTTGCGTGTGGGGGCCAATCTTAGGCATTTCGCAAATGATCGTGCAATCCAAGTGGGAAATCGTAAACCCACGCGCCGCAACGCGTTCAACCGCTTTGTGCAAGAAAATATCGCTCGCGGCACCTTTCCATTCCATTTCAGATGGCGGAAACCACTGCCCAATATCGCCCTCGGCAAGTGCGCCAAAAATCGCGTCGGTCAGGGCGTGCATCGCTACATCCGCATCAGAATGCCCGACCAAGCCACGATCAAAAGGAATATCCACACCGTTCAGCGTAACGTGATCGCCCGGGCCAAATTTATGCACGTCAAACCCGTTTCCAGTGCGAATATCCATGTTTGTTCCCATCAACGATGCGGCCAAAGATAAATCCTCGGCCCGCGTAATTTTAATATTGGTTTCGCGCCCTTGCACAATCGTGACATCAATTCCAATCGCATGTGCCGTTTCCACATCATCGGCCATCGGCGTATCCAACGCACTGTGCGCGCCGATGATATCTTCAAGCCGAAAGCCTTGCGGAGTTTGAGCGCGCCACAACCCATCTCGCGATTGCGGCGCCGTCGCCATAAGTTCGTCCGCGCGCCACATTGCATCAACCACAGGGATCGCCAAAAACGCAGCTGGGTGGTTTTGCAGCGCGTTCAGCACCGCATCAATTTCATCAACCGAAACCAAAGGCCGCGCACCGTCGTGGATCAAAACATGGCTCCCTTCGCAGGTCGAAAGGCCATTGCGAACAGACGCGCTGCGACTGGCCCCACCCAAAACAGGAGGTTTAAGCCGTGGATCGGAAATGGATTTAACTGCCAGCTCGTACAGCGCGGTATCATCCGCATGGATCACCACGCGCACTGCAGAAATATTCGTGTGGGCCAAACACGCACGTATAGTGTGCTGCAAAACAGGTTCACCGCGCAGATCGCGATATTGTTTTGGTGTTGCGCCACCCGCACGCGTGCCACGACCCGCCGCAACGATAAGAATTTCAGCATCCATGCCGTGATCCTAGTTTTTCCAACCTCAATACCGCGCTGAACCGCGCGTCACAATGGCTCAATCGGATGGGTAAGACTTGCCAAAAAGATGATTTTGCCTAAGAAAGAGGCATGACTCAGATAATGATCGGAAATAAAGCACTTGCGCCCCCTGTATTGCTCGCGCCCTTAGCGGGGATCACCGATCTTCCGTTTCGCGATCTGGTGTCCAGCTTTGGCGCGGGGCTTGTGGTGTCTGAAATGATCGCCAGCAAAGAAATGATGCAGGCGCGCCCTGGAACCGTGGCGCGTGCCGAGCTGGGGCTCGACAGCATTAATACCTCTGTGCAAATCGCAGGATGTGATGCGTATTGGATGGCTGAATGCGCAAAGCAGTGCGTGGGAAACGGCGCACAACTCATTGATATTAATATGGGATGTCCTGCAAAAAAGGTCACGCAAGGCTATTCTGGGTCAGCCTTGATGAAGAATATTGACTTTGCCCTTACCCTGATCGAGGCCGTGGTCCAAGCCGTCGATGTTCCCGTCACCCTGAAAACGCGGCTCGGCTGGGATGAAGACCTGCTGAATGCCCCGCAATTGGCCGTTGGGGCGCAAAATGCAGGCGTGCAAATGATAACAATTCATGGGCGCACGCGATGTCAGTTTTACAAGGGTCACGCCGATTGGGCCGCGATTGCCCGTGTAAAAGACGCTGTAAACGTGCCTGTTATTGCAAACGGCGACATCATCGATGTGCAAACCGCGACCAAAGCCATGGAATTATCAGGGGCCGACGGCGTTATGATTGGTCGCGGCGCACAGGGACGGCCTTGGCAGCTTGCCCATATCGCGTCTCAACTTTTTGGAACGCCTGCACCAATAATTCCGAACGGCTCACAGCTTTTGACCATGATATCATATCATTACGAGGCGATGTTGTCTTTTTACGAAGAACCGCTTGGCAATCGGGTCGCCCGTAAACACCTTGGCTGGTACATGGACACACTGCCAACACCACCTGATTTACGAAAACGTATCTTTACCGAAAAAGACAGCGCCAAAGTGCTGCATTTGATCCGCGAACTGCCTGCGTCCAATATGCAAATGGCCGCGCAATGATCCCGGATTTTGAACAAATTTGGGCAACCCTGCCATTTCCCGCATTCGTATTAGATGCGCAAAACCACCTGAGCCACGCCAACAGCGCCGCTGAACAGTTGGTCAAATCCTCTGCCAAACAGCTGCGGATGCGATCAGTTGCCTCCCTTTTTGGTGAAAACTCGCTTATTTCCGCCACGGTTAACCAAGCACGCGGCAAATCAGGTTCGCTTATGCAGTATAATGTCGATGTTGGGCTGAACGACGTTTATCCAATCACCTGCAACGTTCACGTCGCGCCATTGGGGGCTGACACTGATACGCTGCTGCTGCTGATACAACCCACTGGTGTTGCCCAAAAAATGAGCCGCTCGCTCACTCACATGGCCACCGCACGATCCGTTGTTGCGATGTCTGCAATGCTTGCCCATGAACTCCGCAATCCGCTCGCGGGTATTTCTGGTGCGGCGCAATTGTTGGCCATGAACGCTAATGAAGGTGATCGTGAACTGACCGAACTGATTGAAACTGAAACGCGGCGTATTGGCAAATTGATCGACCGTGTTGAACATTTCGGCGATGATCGCCCAATTTCTGTGTCAGCCGTAAATATTCACGATGTTCTGGATCGCACCGTTCGCGCCGCCAAAGCAGGGTTTGCAAACCACATCGCCTTTACAGTGGCGTATGATCCGTCTTTGCCCGATGCTGCGGGGGACAGCGATCAACTGCTCCAAGTGTTTCAGAACATTATAAAAAATGCAGCAGAGGCAAACACTGGATCACACGGAAAAATCAAAGTGCGAACCTCGTATAATTCTGGAGTGAAGTTTGCGATCAGCGGTCATCAGGCCCAAAACGTGCCTCTTCAAATCGAAATCACCAACAATGGAACTGGTATTCCAGAGTCCATGATCGCAGAAATATTTGACCCGTTTGTTACAACTAAATCCAACGGCAGCGGGCTTGGGCTGCCACTGGTTTCCAAAATTATCGCAGCACACGGCGGGCTTGTCGAATGTAACAGCACGCCTGAACGCACAACTTTCACTATTCGCCTGCCTATTTGGCGGCCCCAAACGGATACGTAAATTATGGATGGCACTGTTCTTGTCGCAGACGACGATCGTACAATTCGCACCGTTCTAACGCAGGCGCTGACCCGTGCGGGGTGCAAAGTTCGCGCGACCAGCAACACCACGACCTTGTGGCGCTGGATCGAGGAAGGCGAGGGCGACGCTGTTATTTCAGACGTGATGATGCCGGACGGAAATGGGCTGGATTTACTGCCTGCAATTCGCCGTAAACGCCCCGATTTACCTGTCATCGTTATCTCCGCGCAAAACACCGTTGTCACGGCCATTCGCGCAACAGATGCGGGTGCGTTCGATTACGTGCCCAAGCCTTTTGATCTACGTGATCTGTTGTCCAAAGTGTCTAAGGCCTTAGCGCAATCAGGGCAAACGTCGCCAAAACCTGAACAGCCCGCACAGGACAACGGCATTCCGCTGGTGGGTGGAAGCCCCGCAATGCAAGAAGTGTACCGTATCGTCGCCCGTGTCGTGAACACGGATTTGAATGTAATGATCTTGGGCGCAAGCGGCACGGGCAAGGATTTGCTTGCACGCGCGCTGCATGATTTGGGCAATCGCGCAGGCAGCCAGTTTTTGCGCATTAATTGTGGAACGGTCACGCCCGATCAACTGGACGCCCAAGTCTTGATCAGTGCAGGGCAGGGCGCGACCGTATATCTGGATGAGCTGTCCGAGCTATCCGCGCAAAGCCAAATTCATCTGCTTAATCTAACGCAATCAGATAGCGTGCAATCCCTAGGCATTCGGTTCGTGTCCTCCTCCAGCAGGCCGATTTTGCCCCAAATTAACGACGGTGTATTTCGCGAAGATTTGTTTTACCGACTGAACGTAATGCCGATAAACCTGCCACCACTTCGCGATCGAATCGAAGACATCGCGCCGCTCGCACTGCATTTCTTACGTATCTGTGCAGATCGCGGCATGCCTATGAAATCAATCGCAAATTCAGCGCTTGAATTGATGCGTGTTGCGCCGTGGTTTGGAAATGTGCGCGCGTTAGAAAATTTCGTGCAACGTCTAGTTTTGTTAAGCCCGGACGACGAAATCAACACGGCATTTGTTGCATCTGCCTTAAAAGAGCAATCAGAACAGGCCGCCCAAAACGTGCCTCTGGTAACGGAAAAGCTGTCGGCCTCCGTCGAGGCGCATGTGAAACGCTACTTTGATCTGCACGGCGATGCGTTGCCCCCACCCGGACTTTACAACCGAATCCTGCGCGAAGTGGAACTGCCTTTGTTAGCGCTTTCCCTGTCTGCAACGCGCGGAAATCAGATCAAAACGGCCGAACTTTTGGGCATCAACAGAAATACGTTGCGCAAAAAGATTAAAGAGCACGATATTCAGGTGACACGCACCAAGAAAATGATGTAAAACCGCCACAGTCGGTGGCGTAAACCGAATCTGATAGAGCAGAGACCCATGAACCTTGGGAGCAGTTGGCGACGATTGAACGCTTGGCGCAAGCAACGCCGAGTCCAGAATATCTTTGCGGTATCGTTGGCGCTCCTTGCGCCTATTCTTGTCCTAACAACATACATGGTTTTGCGGGCTTCAAATGGCTCCGTTTCCAACGATCGCATCCGCTTTGTCCTCTTGCTGGATTTCATCTACGTGCTGGTTGTCGCCTCGCTTGTTGGCCAACGTATTTTGCAGATGATGACCGCGCGTTCCAAAAAAGCGGCGGGCTCGCGGCTTCATTTACGCTTGTCAGGTGTTTTCGCATTTGTCGCGCTTGTGCCCACTGTTTTGGTCGCCGTTATTTCTACGATTTTGCTGAATTTCGGTTTTGAAAATTGGTTTTCAACCCGCGTTCAAAATGTGGTTGCCAACTCATTGGCTGCGGCACAAGCCTATGAAAACGAACAGCGCGATGACCTGGTTTCGGACGCGCAACTCCTCGCGCAATTTCTAAATCAACAACGCCGTTTGCTCGGTTTTAACGCCGAAGGCGAATTGCGCTCCTCCCTAACGCTTGGGCAGGCCAGTATCCAACGTGGCCTAAAAGAGGCCTATGTAATTGACGGCACGGTCAAGCTACGGGCGCGCGGTGAACGCAGCTATCTGTTTGATTTTGAGGAACCTTCTAAAAGCAATCTGCAAAATGCGGAACAAGGTAAAACTGTTGTAATCCAAGATTGGGACAACAACGAATTCCGCGCGTTGATCCGCCTTTCGGCCTATCCCGATCGCTATGTTTACGTGTCACGCCGTGTTGATGGCGAAATCCTGAACTTGCTGGACGACACCAAAGAAACCGTCGCTTTGTATCGACAGGGTGAAAGCGAACGCGATCAATTGCTGTTTGATCTTGCCCTGATTTACCTAGGTTTTGCGCTTATCGTGATTCTCGCGGCCATCTGGCTTGGCCTTTGGTTTGCCGAACGACTTGCACGCCCAGTTGGGCGGCTTGCAGGGGCGGCGCAGCGCGTTATTGCGGGTGACTTAGGTGTTCGCGTTAAGGAAGAAAAAGGTGACGATGAAATCGCGATGCTGGGGCGCACGTTCAACCGCATGACCCAACAAGTGAAACGCCAGCACGATGATTTACGCGACGCAAATGAGCGAACAGAACGTCGCCGTCGTTTGTTTGATAGTGTGCTTTCAGGCGTTACGGCCGGGGTCATTGGCCTGAATGAAGACGGTCAAATAGCGATGATGAACGCGGCAGCGGCCCGCTTGTTGAACCTTGATCTGGATGCCGATGTCGACAAGGAATTGATCCTTGCAGTACCCGAATTTGCGGCACTTTTTGCCCAACTTGAAGGCCGATCAAAAAACGTTGCCCAAGACGAAATTCGCCTTACTCGTGCGGACTCTCCTGAAATATTACTGGTTCGCATGGCCGCGCGAACCTCCGAAGACGGCTCCCTCGAAGGATACGTTGTCACCTTTGATGATGTTACTTCGCTTGTCTCTGCACAGCGGCTCGCAGCGTGGGGGGATGTGGCGCGCCGCATTGCGCACGAAATTAAGAATCCTCTGACCCCGATTCAGTTATCGGCTGAACGAATGAAACGAAAGTTCGCGCCAAAACTGGGCGAAGAGGGCGCAGAAATGGTTCAATATTCAGATGTTATCATCCGACAAACAAATGATTTGCGTCGGATTGTGGATGAGTTTTCAAAATTCGCACGCATGCCTGAGCCAGAGCGGCGCAATGAGGATTTGGCAAAATTGATCCGCGATGTGGTTGTCCTTCAAAAAGAAGCCCTTGATCCAACGCAGATAAATCTGTCGCTTGAACTGGATGAAATCCAAGCCAGTATTGATGCGACGATGTTTAATCAGGCCTTCACAAACCTGATTAAGAACGCAGGCGAAGCCATTGAGGGAATGGTAGAAAAGCCAGTCAACTTTGCCCCAGAAATTCGGGTGAATGTAACGAGCGATGAGGGTTCCACGATCATTGAAATCCAAGACAATGGTATGGGCCTGCCTGCGGAAAACAGATCGCGCTTATTCGAACCCTACGTGACACATCGCGACAATGGCACAGGGCTTGGCTTGCCAATTGTGAAGAAAATTATCGAAGAACATGGTGGCACGCTGGAATTGTTCGATGCGCCACCATTTGATGAAACGGGTCGCGTCGGTGCGATGGCCCGCATTGTGTTGCCATTCGGCAACGACCTAGGTACTGTTAAAGAAAATATAAAAGTGGCCCAATAAAGGGCCCGAGCAGGAGTGTTAATTTATGGGCGATATTCTTGTCGTTGACGACGAAAAAGATATTAGAGAACTTGTGTCTGATATTTTGGTGGACGAAGGCTATACAACGCGTAAGGCGGCAAATTCAGACGACACCTTCGCCGAGATTAACAAAGAGGCGCCGGACCTCATTATCCTCGATATTTGGCTCAAAGAGAGCAAATTGGATGGGATCGATATCCTAAAAGCCGTACGTCGCGATAATCCTGACATTCCTGTGGTGATTATTTCTGGTCACGGCAACATCGAAATCGCGGTGGCGGCTGTGAAACAGGGCGCATACGATTTCATCGAAAAACCGTTTAACATTGATCAGCTGATGGTGGTGATTGCACGCGCGATGGAGGCGTCTCGATTGCGCCGTGAAAATGCACAACTCAAAGTGCGCGATGTCACCTCATCCGTCATGTTTGGCAATTCCGCTGCCTTCCGCAATTTACAAATCCAGTTGGACAAAGTCACAAAAACCAATGGTCGCGTGATGCTAACGGGCCCATCAGGCTGCGGTAAAGAAGTGGCCGCACGCTACATCCATTCCAAATCAGATCGCGCCAAAGCGCCGTTCGTGTCGGTTAACTCGGCCAGCATTGAGTCTGATCGCATGGAAGAAGTGCTGTTTGGTCGCGAAGGCGGCGAACGCGGCTTTGAACCTGGCCTGTTGGAACAAGCCCACGGCGGCATCGTGTTCTTTGACGAAGTGGCGGACATGCCCATCGGCACGCAATCTAAAATCCTGCGCGTCTTGGTCGAACAATCTTTCACGCGCGTCGGCGGTTCAGACAAAGTGCGCGTCGATATTCGCGTCCTATCAGCCACCAATCGTGATTTGCTGCAAGAAATCGCAGCAGGCAACTTTCGCGAAGAATTATATCATCGCCTAAACGTGGTTCCGATCTCTGTTCCCTCGCTAGAAGCACGCCGCGAAGATATCGCCATGCTGGCCGAACACTTCACGGAAGAATTGAACACATCCCAAGGCTTGCCAGTCCGCGCATTGGCAGAAGAAACCGAAGCCTTGCTGCAAACAATGGCTTGGCCGGGAAACGTGCGCCAATTGCGCAACGTGATTGAACGGGTTTTGATCCTCGGCCCTGAAAAAGGTGAAATTGAAGCCTCTGAAATTCCAGGCAATGAGGGCGGTAACAACAGTGATGGTGGCGGTTTGTCCAACAACTATGCAACATTGCCCCTGCGCGAAGCCCGCGAAATGTTCGAACGTGAATATCTGATGGCGCAAATCAACCGTTTTGGCGGCAATATTTCACGCACCGCGAACTTTGTCGGCATGGAACGCAGCGCATTACACCGTAAACTGAAAACCCTGAACGTGGTCACGACGAACAAGACAGGCACGCGCATCGCCGAGATCGAAGAAGAGAGCATAGAAGATTGACGCTGCACTCCAAACTGGTACGCAATGACATTAACGCCGAATTAATCGGCACATCAGGAGCCTGAAATGAAGGTTATTGTGTGTGGAGCAGGGCAAGTTGGCTGGCAAATTGCCCGCCATTTGGCTGTTGAAAACAACGATGTAACCATCGTCGATAACAATCCGGCCTTGGTGAACCAAGCCACGGATGCGCTTGATGTGTCGGGCGTTACCGGTTTTGCCAGCTACCCTGATGTCCTTCGAAGGGCAGGGGCGCACGATGCGGATATGATCATCGCCGCCACCCATTCCGATGAGGTGAACATGGTTACCTGTCAAGTCGCGCACTCTGTTTTCAAGATACCACGCAAAGTGGCGCGATTGCGCGCGCAATCCTACCTCGATGTGATTTACACGGATCTATATCAACGCGATCACCTGCCGATTGATGTTGTTATTTCCCCCGAAAAAGAGGTCGCAGCAGCGGCTCTGCGTCAACTCGCAGCGCCATCAACGTTTGATAATGAACCGTTCCTGCAAGGCGACGTTGAAATGCTTGGCATCACGCTCGACGAAGAATGTCCCGTTGTGAACACGCCTTTGCGCCAACTTTCAGAGCTGTTTTCAACATTGCGCGCATTGGTGTGCGGTGTTCGTCGCGGTGAACGCCTGTTCACAGCCAGCGCCGATGATCAACTTTTTGCAGGTGATCAGATTTACCTGTTCGCGCACAAAGATGACGTGCGCCGTGCATTGGAAATTTTTGGTAAAACCACGAAAAAACGCGAACGCATTATCATTATTGGCGGCGGCAATGTTGGCTTAACGGTCGCAAATCATCTGGAACATGGGTCTGATCGGGTCCGCACAATAATCATCGAACGCTCGCGTGAAATTGCCGAAAGCGCGGCTGAAAGCTTGGAACGAACCATCGTCCTGCACGGCGACGGCCTCGACAAAGACCTGCTGGAAGAGGCCAACCTCGACAAAGCGGATGCGCTTTTGACGGTTACCGACGACGATAAAACCAACCTTCTGACGGCCACACGGGCCAAGGCTGCTGGTTGCCCGCAAGTGGTTGCTTTGGTCAACGATCACGGCCTTGCGTCATTGATGCGGCCCTTGAATATTGATGCGTTCATTCATCCCCGCGCAACGACTGTGTCCTCGATCCTGCGCCACATTCGCCACGGACGGGTTCGCCAAGTTTATTCCATCGGTGACGCCGAAGCAGAAGTGATCGAAGCTCAGGTCATGTCGACATCGCCCATCGCAGGGCAGGCTATCCGTGATATTACGATGCCAGAAGGTGCAATCATCGCATCCTTGCAAAAAGGTGACAAAGTCGTGCGCCCATCAGGGGATACCCGTGTTGACGAGGGCGATATCGTCGTCATCTTTTCCCTCGCACGCCACATAGAAGAGGTCGAACGCCTGCTCCAAGTGCAGATCGACTTCTTTTAAGGGGGACTTGGCGCGATGAACTGGCTCAGATCTCTGCCTCTTTTTGTTCAGCTTTTGGCGTTTTCCGTCGTGATGATGTACCTGCCAATGGCCTTTGCCATTCGGCTCGAAGATTGGGATGTGGCGCGAACATTCTTTTACTACACAACCTTTCTGCTGATCCTGCTTGCGCTGGTCGGGATCGCGGTTACGGGCTATTCCTCGAGCAATAACGCGCGTCATTATCTGGTCACGGTATTCGCCGCGTTTTTGACAATTCCCGCACTTTTGGCGTTGCCGTTCACCTATCTCGTGCCTTCAATCACCTATTTCCAAGCCTATTTTGAAATGCTGTCCTGCCTAACCACTACAGGGGCAACGTTGTTTGATGATCCAACAATCGTACCAGCGCCGTTGCACATGATGCGTGCCATTGTCGGCTGGATTGGCGGATTTTTCATCCTTGTCGTTGCTATGGCGATCTTTGCCCCCCTGCAAATTGGCGGGTTTGAAATTTTCGCAGCAGGGCGGGGAACCCAAAAAATAGGCAATCAAATAGCCACCGCCGCCGCCAGACAACGACTTAGACGCTTTGCGTCGCAAATTTTCCCGGTTTATGTTTTTGTGACAGCACTTCTGGTGCTGTGCCTGCTTATCGCAGGGGATCGCACATTGGTCGCCGTGTCCCACGCCATGTCGATTATCTCGACCAGCGGCATTTCCCCTGTTGGTGGATTGAAAGGGGCCAACTCTGGTTACGCGGGCGAAGCATTGATGTTTTTATTCCTGTTCTTTGCGGTCTCGCGCCACACTTTCTTTTTCAGCACCGACAAAGAGGCGGTGCAAAACATTAAATCGGACAAAGAGATAAACCTCGTCCTTATCTGCATTACAGTCATCCCGATCCTTCTGTTCATCCGCCACTGGACCACTGCATTCGAGGGGTCCATGTCAGACGAATCCCCAACAGCAATTGCCGCCCTTTGGGGCGCGATGTTCACGGTCCTATCATTCCTGACAACAACAGGATTTGAAAGCGCCTCATGGGAAGGCGCGCGCAGTTGGTCTGGCCTTGGGACCACGGGGATTATCCTGATGGGCCTATCAATCATGGGCGGCGGTATTGCAACCACGGCGGGCGGCGTTAAATTACTCCGCGTTTACGCGCTTTATAAACACGGCCAACATGAAATTGATCGCCTTAGTCACCCAAATTTGGTCGCTGGCAGTTCCCTTCGTGCGCGCATGATCCGCCGCGAAGGCGCGCAGATCGCTTGGATTTTCCTCATGTTATTTGTACTGTCACTTGCACTTGTGGCACTGGCTCTCTCGGCCACTGGGATCAGCTTTTCAGACAGCTTATTGTTTGCAACGGCAGGGCTTTCAAACACTGGCCCCCTCGCAAATGCGGCGGGCGAGAGTTTTACAGGCTACCCAAACATCTCTGATACCGGTAAAGCAATCTTATGCGTTGCCATGGTTTTAGGCCGCCTAGAAGCGCTCGCAGTTATTGCGGTTCTAAACCCGAACTATTGGCGATAATCTTCCAAAAATGCCCGACGGTTCGTTTTTACACTGGTAAAAGCAGAATTTAACCCCATACTCTGGGAGATCGTGTTTGCACTGCGTAAACGCGGTTTTCTAACAACAACAATATCCTGCTTACTGAATGCGGGGCATAAAACTGAAAGCTGACAAGATGGCCGGCGATAAACAAAACCTGCAAGACGCGTTTCTTAATAACGTTCGTAAATCCAAAATTCCCGTGACAATTTTTCTAATCAACGGTGTAAAGCTGCAAGGCATGATCACTTGGTTCGATAATTTCTGTGTGCTGCTGCGCCGCGATGGACAAAGCCAACTGGTGTATAAACACGCAATTTCCACCATTATGCCAGCCCAAGCTGTGCAATTGTATGATGGCGAGGTAAGCTAGAATTTGGAACGGGCCTGCGTCCTCCACCCCGACATCAAGAACAAAGAAACACGGCGCGCGCCTAAAAATTCGCTCGCTGAAGCGGTTTCTTTGGCCCATGCACTGCGGCTCGATATTGGCTTTGCCGACGTCGTAAACCTGCGTAAACCGCAGGTAGGTTTGTTGTTTGGTAAAGGCAAGCTGGAAGAAATTAACGAAAAGATCGTGGCCAAGGAAATTGGCCTTGTCATCATCGACGGCCCCGTAACGCCGATCCAACAGCGTAACCTTGAACGTCATTGGAAGGTCAAAGTCCTTGATCGTACGGGACTTATCCTTGAAATTTTCGCTGATCGTGCCTCCACCCGCGAGGGTGTTTTACAGGTCGATCTGGCTGCGCTTAATTACTCCAAAACCCGTCTTGTGCGTGCTTGGACCCACCTAGAACGTCAACGTGGCGGTCTTGGCTTTGTCGGTGGTGCAGGCGAAACCCAAATTGAATCTGATCGCCGTGCCATTGATGACGCTATAGTTCGCTTGAAAAAGCAGCTGTCAAAAGTTGTGAAGACACGCGAACTTCACCGCGCCGCACGGGCCAAAGTACCGTACCCTATTGTTGCCCTTG
>JASJIO010000014.1:0-2902 GCA_037625035.1 Amylibacter sp. | reverse complement strand
ATCGATTCATCTTAAATCCGATCCACCAGATGCCGGGACTGAACACCTAGCAAGAGCAGCGGCACGGTTTAGCTTGGCATTAGCGCGTGAATAGAGATGTACGGCCCAACGAATTTACGCCCCCAACACCAAAGCCCCCAGAACCATACACAGCATAAAACCGTGCAGTTTTGAACAAGATAGGTTTTTCAAAGTTCCTTCTTCCGTCCACTGTGCAACTCAGCGTTTATAAGCGGGCTGTATTTGCTATAATGCCTGTCAATCATCTCAGTGCTGTTGCCCAGCTGTCTGCTAAGTGCATGTGTCGTCACGCCACGCTCTAAGTCCTGTGTCGCGTAGAAATGCCGCCAACTATACAGGGTGCGTGTCCTGCCATCCGCACCAGTCTTTAAATCCAGCTCATCCAGCAGTGCATTAAACGCACGATTGAGATTGTGCACAGTTACTGTTGCACCGAGCCGTGTGGTGAATACTGGCTCGTCTAACTTAGCAGCTATTAGCGCATCAAAGTCATTCACCCTAATACGAGGATTTAGCTGTGCCTGACGCCAAAGAGAATTTTCAACGCTATCTCTGGCTATGGCTGCCCGTCGCAATTAGCAACAGCGTGGCCTGCATTAGAATTTGAAATTGGGCGGTGTGTGTTGTGATGCAAACACGCGCCCAACGGCTACCAGAGAGTTAGCCCTGCACTACATTTTGTCGCTGAACACCGAGCCCTTCGACGCCAAGCTCCATTTTGTCACCTGCCTTGAGGTAAATCGGATCAGGTTTTTGCCCCATGCCAACACCGGGAGGTGTGCCGGTTGAGATAATGTCACCGGGTTGCAGGCTCATGAACTGCGAGAGGTAAGACACAATTTTGGCGACGCCAAAGACCATCGTATTGGTTGATCCGTCCTGCATCCGTTGCCCGTTCACATCAAGATACATCGTCAGTTTCTGAGGATCGCTGACTTCGTCGCGGGTCAGAATCCAAGGGCCAATCGGGCCGAAGGTGTCGGCTGATTTACCCTTGATCCACTGGCCGGCACGTTTGGCCTGAAAATCGCGTTCAGACAGATCATTCACGACGCAATATCCAGCGATATAATCTAGTGCGTCCGCTTCTTCGACGTATTTTGCCTCGCGGCCAATCACGACACCCAGCTCGACCTCCCAATCAGAAGCAGACGATCCACGCGGGATTTCCACATCATCGTTCGGGCCACAAATTGCGGACGTCGCTTTGGCAAAGATGACAGGTTCGGGCGGCACATCCATTCCGCTTTCGGCGGCGTGGTCAGAGTAATTGAGGCCGATGCAAATGAACTTACCGACATTGCCAACGCAAGGTCCAAAACGTTCGACATCTACCTTTGGCAGCAGTGTCAGATCAGCGGCTGCAATGCGCGCCAGACCAGCATCTGTCAGCGTGTCCCCTGCAATGTCAGGCACAATGCTGGACAGATCGTAAACTGTGCCATTAGCGTCCATGATGCCGGGTTTTTCCTGCCCCTTTGGGCCATATCTTAGTAGTTTCATAATTTTTCTCCGTTTTGATGGTTAAAGACCCACATCAAATAGGGGGCTTAGGGTTGCTTTTCGTTTATGTTTTCAGGAAGGGTGCGAGGCGGGAGAATGCTTCTTCCAAGTCTTCGCGGGGCCGTGCGTAACACAGGCGTAGATGCCCTTCACCAGGTGCGCCAAACGCGATGCCGGGCGCGAGGCCAACCTTCGTTTCTTCCATGATTTTGCGCGCCACCGCGGAGCTGTCTTTCACGCCGTCTATTCGGAAAAAGCAGTAGAATGCCCCATCCGGCTTAATGAACTCGACCCGCTCAAACGCGGCGAGTTGCTCGGCTGCGATCTCATATCCAGTATTGATTTTGGCCGCCATTTCCTTAACTTCCGGCTCACCTTCGCGCAGCGCCACAATTCCCGCATCTTGCACAAAACCAGAGGTGCAGGAGGTGTTGAACTCGGTCAGCTGGCCGAGTTTTGCTTCAAGCTGTGCAGGAGCAACAATCCAGCCCAAACGCCAACCCGTCATCGACCAACTTTTCGAGAATGAATTCACCGAGATCAAAAGATCATCTTTGTCTGCAATAGACAGAAAAGACGGGGCAATGCGGCCGTGGCGGTAAAGTCGGGAATAAACATCATCCGCAACAATCCAGATGCCGTGCTTGCGACAATGCGCAAGGACGGTTTTTTGGTCTTCAGCTCTCATCGTCCAGCCCGTCGGGTTATTCGGCGAATTGATAACAACCGCCTTTGTGTCCGGCGTTAACGCGTCAAGCAAGGCGTCAACGTCCAACACCCATTTCCCGTCTTTCACAACAATCGTTTGGGACACCATGTTCCCACCGACAGCAGCAAAAGCCGCTGCAATATTCGGCCAACCGGGAACGAGCGTGACGACACGATCGCCGGGCGAAACAAGGCTTTGGGCGGCAAGCATAAGCCCCTGCATACCCGAAGGCGTCACGGTGATCCGTTCAGGCGTTAAATCAGAGCCGTAAAGATCGTTGCTGTAAGCGCAGATTTCCTGCCTGAAATTCAGTGCACCATTGTTGGGCTGATACATGTGATTGCCCGCGCGCAAAGACTTTACCGCGGCTTCGACGATCAATGGGTTTGTCGGCCATGACCCTTCACCGAACCACAGCGGCAGAACACCCCCGAGTTTCATACCGTGTTCGGCGATCTCTCTGATTTTGCTGGCTTCTAACGTGCGCGCCCGGTCTGAAATGTGATTAATCATTACAGCAACTTCCATGTTTATTTGAGTGGCTTGATCGCTCAACTTGACCATTTTTCCCCACCTTTACACTATAGATTTGGGCATCGAATATTCGCCTATAAACTACAGAATAAGTAAAAATGGATGCAGCGGATTCACCAAACCAGCCGTTCAGCC
>JASJIO010000013.1:0-25651 GCA_037625035.1 Amylibacter sp. | reverse complement strand
ATGGCATTTAAGGCCGAGGCAGGCTCCGCCGCAGGAACCTTCCGCTACTACGCCGAAGCCATCGACAAAGTATCAGGCGAAATCACCCCAACCGCCCCCAAAACGCTCGGCCTTGTGCACCACGAACCCGTGGGCGTTGTCGGCGCAATCATCCCGTGGAATTTCCCGCTGATGATCGGCGCATGGAAACTTGCACCCGCCCTCGCCGCTGGTAATTCGGTCGTGTTAAAACCATCCGAAACTGCGTCGCTTTCCCTGCTCCGGCTTGCAGAAATCGCCTCGGCCGCTGGCCTGCCAGACGGTGTGTTCAACGTCATTACGGGTGATGGCCGCATCGCTGGCGACGCACTTGCGCGCTCCATGGATGTGGACGTGCTCGCGTTCACAGGATCAGGCTTCACAGGCCGCAAACTGCTAGAAGCCTCCGCGCAGTCAAACCTAAAACGTGTCTACCTCGAACTCGGTGGAAAATCCCCGAACATCATCTTTGCAGACGCGCCAGACCTCGACCAAGCCGCCAAAGTCTCTGCCGCTGGCATCTTTCGCAATTCAGGCCAAGTCTGCGTCGCAGGCTCGCGCCTTTTGGTCGAGCGCTCCATCCACAATGATTTTGTTGCCGCGATGAAAATCCACGCCGAGGCCTTCAAAGTCGGCGATCCGCTCGATCTGCAAACTCAAATCGGCGCGGTCAATTCCGAACGCCAACTTGCTGGCAACCTCTCCCTCACCGCCGCCGCCATTTCTGAAGGTGCAGAATGCATCACAGGGGGCGAACGCATCCTTGGCCAAACGGGCGGTACCTATATG
Source organism: Amylibacter sp. (assembly GCA_037625035.1). Taxonomy (GTDB): domain Bacteria; phylum Pseudomonadota; class Alphaproteobacteria; order Rhodobacterales; family Rhodobacteraceae; genus Amylibacter. The sequence continues at coordinate 24,844 of JASJIO010000013.1, read as the reverse complement.
GCCCCAACAATCCTGAAAAACGTCCTGCGCACCAACACCGTCTTCAAAAACGAAGTCTTCGGCCCCGTCCTAGCCGTCACGCCGTTTGATACCGAAGCAGAGGCAATCGCACTGGCAAACGACAGCGACCTCGGCCTCGCCGCAGGCGTTTGGACAGCCGACCTCTCGCGCGCCCACCGCATGATCCGCGCGCTCCAAGCAGGCGTCGTTCACGTCAACACCTACGGCGGCGCAGACAACACAGTTCCTCTTAGCGGGCACAAACAATCGGGCAACGGATCAGATAAATCGCTTCACGCTCTGTCGAAATACACCAACCTAAAAACCGCATGGATTCAGCTGTGACCCCAACCACAAAATCCCTCTTAGAGCGCCGCGATGCCGTGCTCGGCCCAAACATGTCCACCTTCTATGAAGACCCCGTTCATCTGGTAAAGGGTGACGGCGTTTGGCTTTGGGATGCGGACGGCAAAAAATACCTGGATTGCTATAACAACGTCCCGCACGTCGGCCACTGCCACCCGCACGTTGTTGACGCAATCGCCAAACAAGCGGCCACGTTGAACACTCACACACGCTACCTGCACGAAGGCATCCTCGATTACACCGAACGCCTAACCGCCACGTTCGACGATCCGCTAAACACCGCGCTTTTGTGCTGCACTGGGTCCGAAGCAAACGACGTTGCCCTGCGCATGGCCGAGGCCGTGACAGGCAAAACAGGCCTCATCGCCACCGATCATACATACCACGGCAACACCTCCACCGTGTCGCAGCTTTCCACGACCAACACGCCGAAACTCGGCCAAAGCAACCACATCCGCTTTGTGCCAACCCCCGACAGCTATCGCCCAGCCACCAACGATCCCGCACAATTCTTTGCCGATCAAGTTAGCGCCAAAATCACCGAATTACAGGCAAGCAAGCACGGTTTCGCCGCGCTCATTCTCTGCCCATTTTTCGGCAACGAAGGCTTCCCCGACCTGCCCGCAGGGTTCCTTGATGCCGCGACCAAAGCGGTGCACGCCGCGGGCGGCATCTTGATCGCAGACGAGGTTCAACCCGGTTTTGGCCGCCTCGGCTCCCACTTTTGGGGTCACCAATATCAGGGCACCACACCCGACGTCGTAACGCTCGGAAAACCTATGGGCAACGGCCACCCCGTTGCAGGCGTCGTGACCAGCGCGGACATCATGCATGAATTCCGCACCGCATTTCGGTACTTCAACACATTCGGCGGCAATCCAGTGTCTTGCGCCACTGCAATGGCGGTTATGGATGTGATTGAATCCGAGGGTCTGATGACCCGCGCCGCAGATGTAGGAGCCTACGCCAAAGACGCAATGCAATCTCTTGCAAATAAACACGAAATCATCGGCGATGTACGTGGCAAAGGCATGTTCTTTGGCGCCGAACTCGTCACTGATCGCGCCACCAAAACCCCCGCCACGGATTACATCTTGCACGTGATCGAAGAGCTGCGAAATCGCGGTATTTTGCTAAATAAAATTGGCGTTCATTACAACACTTTGAAAATCCGCCCCAACCTGCAATTCACCCGCGAAAACACCGATCAGCTGATCGAAACGCTCGATGCAGTTCTGACGGATATTCAGCCATGAAACGGGCCCATCAAGCGCTGGAAAATTGGGATATTCAGCCCACAGATGTGAACCTTGCGGCAGAGCGCGAAAACAAGGTCTACCGTGTCACAACCCCAAACGGCAATTACGCCCTACGCCAACATCGCAGAGGTTATCGCACAGATGCAGAGCTGGCATCTGAACTAAATTGGATGGCCGCAGTAAAGGCCTCGGGCCTAGATGTTCCTCAGCCAATTGCAGCGAAAGACGGTACATACCTAACGGTCATCGACGACGTTCAATTTGACATTCTCACTTGGTTACCAGGTCGACAGCTTGGCGCACATGGCACGCCGCTCGACCTCGAAAATCCAGAACAAACCTTCCGCACTCTTGGCCAATCCATGGCCAAATTGCACAACGCCTCTGACGCTTGGATACCGCCCACAGATTTCACCCGCCCCGCATGGAACGCAGACGGTTTGATCGGTGAAACCCCGCTGTGGGGCAGATTTTGGGACAACCCAACGCTCGCACATGGCCAGAAAGAACTGCTCGAATCCTTTCGCGCGAAAGCCCGCGCCGCGTTAAAAGAAGGCGACCATGATTTCGGCCTTATCCACGCCGATATGTTGCGTGAAAACGTACTCGTCGACGGCGAGGTCCTGCGCATTATCGATTTTGACGATGGCGGTCACGGCTTTCGTTTGTTCGAGCTGGCGACCACATTATTCCGCGTCAAAGACGAACCAAACTCGGTTGAATTAACCACTGCGCTGATCGACGGATACCAATCCATTCGCCCAATGAACATCACCCATCTACCACTTTTCATGGCCCTCCGCGCCTGCACCTATGTCGGGTGGATCGTCACGCGCATGGAACTGCCAAATGCCGAAAAACGCAATATAGAACACATTCAAAACGCCACCCAAGCCGTTGCAAAATGGTTAGAAACGGAGCTTTCTCATGTCTGACAAAACCATCCTCATAATCGGTACATACGACACTAAAGACGACGAACTTTTGTACATGGCTGAGCGCATCATTGCCATGGGCGGTGGCGTTATGACAATGGACATCAGCGTGCTTGGTGATCCAACTAAAGCCGGTGATATTTCCAAACATGATGTGGCAGCAGCAGCCGACAGCTCCATCCAAGCCGCCATCGATTCAGGCGATGAAAACACGGCGATGCAGATCATGGCACGCGGCGCATCTATCCTTGCCCCGCAATTTCATTCGGACGGGAAATTCGATGGCGTCGTAATCCTCGGCGGAACGATGGGAACAGATGTCGCGCTTGATGTGTGCCAAGCCCTCCCGATGGGTGTGCCAAAATACGTCGTATCCACCGTGTCTTTCTCTCCGATTATCCCTGCAGAACGCCTTTCTGCAGACATCCAAATGATCCTTTGGGCGGGCGGTCTTTACGGCCTTAATTCCATCTGCAAAGCCGCCCTCTCTCAAGCCGCTGGCGCAGTTTTAGGGGCGGCACGCGCCGTGGAGCCTCCTGCAATGGACAAGCCAATTGTCGGGATGACCTCGCTAGGATCATCCTGCCTAAGATACATGAAATTTCTGAAACCTGCCCTAGAAGATCGCGGTTTTGAGGTCGCCATTTTTCACGCCACAGGCATGGGCGGCATGGCATTTGAATCCCTCGCCGCCCAAGGCAAATTCTGCTGCGTTATGGATTTCGCCTTACCCGAACTTGGCAACCTTTTGGCTGGCTCAGTCATCAATGGTGGCACGGAGCGTATGCTTAACGCAGGCCGCGCTGGCACGCCGCAAATTGTTGCACCTGGCTGCCTTGATCTTATTGATTTTGCGGGTTGGCAAGACATTCCCGAACGCTACCAAGATCGACCCTTCCACGAACACAACCGCCTTATTAAGTCTTCCGCGCTCAACAACGACGAACGTCGCGAAACAGCCCAAGCCGTTGCTGAACGAATGTCTCAATCTTCCGCGCCAAACCACTTTATTATGCCCCTGCAAGGTATTGAGGAATGGGACAAAGAAGGCGACGTGGCTTATGATCCAGAAGGGCTTTCTGCATTCACAGACGAAGTGCGCAAAGTCATGAAAGGGTCAATCGCTTACACAGAAATCGACGCGCATATCAACGATCAAGCCTTCGCCGATACCGCGCTTGAAATATTCGATGCTTGGTGTGCCGATGGCACCGTAGTAAAGTGACGTCTCCCTACGATATTCTGTTTGAACCTGTAAAAATTGGGCCTGTCACTGCACCCAATAGGTTTTACGCCGTACCTCATGCGACAGGCCATGGATGGCATGAGCCAAACGGTTCAATCGCTTTGCGGGCAACCAAGGCCGAAGGCGGCTGGGGTACAATTATTAACCCAATGACCGAAATATCTGCCGACGCGGACATGGGCAATCATCCATTGGATAGGCTTTGGGATGATGCAGACATTCCGCGCCATGTGGCCAATGTTCAGGCGATCAAATCTCATGGCGCATTGGTCGGGATAGAACTGGCCCACGGCGGAATGCGTGCACGAAACTATCATTCTGGCCTTCCTGTCAAAGGTCCGTCTGGTGGGCATATCTTACGGCCAGAAATTCCCATGTTCACCCGCAAGATGGACAAATCAGACATTGCTGAATTTCGTGAGAACCACAAAGCAGCGGCGCGACGCGCCAAACAGGCCGGATATGATATCCTTTATGTTTACGCTGCACATGATCTTTCTTTGCTCAGCCACTTCCTGTCACCAAACAACAATCATCGCACAGATGAATATGGTGGCAACTTTGAAAACCGTATTCGCCTGTTGCGCGAAACCCTTGAAGATACCTTAGAAATTGCCGCAACTGAGTGCGCAGTCGCCTTGCGATTTAGTGTCGATGAACCCGACAAAGCCAATGGCATTCGCCACACAGGTGAAGGGCGCGATGTCATCGAAGCGCTCGCTGAGTTGCCTGATTTATGGGATATCAACATCGCAGGCTGGTCTTCTGACAGTCAAACCGCACGCTTCGCAGATGAAGGATATCAACTTCCGTTCATGGACTTCGTCAAATCCGTCACAACCAAACCCGTCGTCGGGGTCGGTCGGTACACATCGCCAGATGCTATGGTGTCAAACATCCGCAAAGGGCGGCTTGATCTGATTGGCGGTGCGCGCCCTTCAATTGCGGACCCATTTCTGCCAAACAAAATTCGTGAGGGTAAAATTGAGGCAATTCGCGAATGCATCGGTTGTAATGTTTGCGTCTCAATGGACGCGTACGGTGTGCCATTGCGCTGCACCCAAAACCCGACAATCGCCGAAGAATGGCGCCGCAATTGGCATCCCGAAAATATCCCCACATCAAAAACGCTGAAATCCTATCTTATTGTGGGTGCTGGCCCTGCAGGATTGGAATGCGCATGGACCTTATTGCGGGCTGGTAACACCGTCACAATCGCTGAAGCACGCGATGTCGCTGGTGGCCGCATCACCCGTGAAAGTGCGTTGCCCGGCCTGTCATCATGGGCACGGGTACGTGATTATCGCACCTATCAATTGGGCCAATCAAGCCACGCTACCGTGTATTTATCGAGCCCGCTTTCTGCGTCAGATATCGGCGATTTCGATGCTGATCATGTCATCATTGCCACCGGCTCTTCTTGGGTGGCTGAAACGCCAATGCTCACGCCAGATGACATTATGGATGGACTACTACCCACTAATTCTGTTCAAATTTATGACGATGATCATTTTTACATGGCAAGTGTTCTGGCCGAGCATATTGCCCTAGCTGGCTTAGATGTGTCCTACACAACCGCGCAACCTGTCGTTTCTGGTTGGACTGATTTCACCCTAGAACAAGATCGCATTATTGCTCGGCTCAATGCTCTTAATGTGCCGATGCACGTGAATACACCGTTTTCGAATCTGCAATCTGGTACCGTTTTACATGTCGGTCATCGCGCCCCGAATGATGGTTTGTTTGGCGAAACCCGTGACCTACTCGGAGAAGAAAACGTAACGCTGTGCGGCGATGCGCTGGTCCCGGGGACGATCCAAGCAGCTGTTCATTCTGGGCATCGCATCGCGCGGCAGTTGCTGGGTGATCCATTGGCGGGGAACACCGTAAATCGCGAAGTTCCACAAATCCTGCTTTAGCGTTTCACGACCACATCCCACACTTTACGCATCACCGTCGGCAAATCCGTCGGTGAAAACTGATCCCGCGACAAGAACGACCCGACCAAGGGATCACCCGCAACGCCTTCGGCCACAAACACCGCCAGCTCCAGATGGAAATGCGTGAACGTGTGGCGCACTTCGCCAACCTCGCGCCAATCCCCATCCATCGGCGGCTCCCCTTGCACTGGCTCTTCGCGCCATTCGCTTCCGGGCCACCCGAGCATGCCACCCAGCAATCCCTTGTCAGGCCGCCGTTCGATCAAAACCGCTCCATCAGCACGAATCGCTACAAACGCGACCCCTTGGCGAATAGGTTTTTGTTTTTTTGGCGTTTTGCGGGGAAAAGTCGCCGCATCCCCAGCCTTGCGACCTTTGCAACCCTCCATCCACGGACAAATCCCACAGGCAGGTGAGCGCGGCGTGCAAATCGTTGCACCCAAATCCATCACCGCCTGCGCATAGTCTCCGCACCGTTCATTCGGCGTTAACCCGTCGGCCAAACCGCGCAAAACTTCCTTTGATGCGGGAAGGGGTTGTTCAACACGATAATACCGCGCCATCACACGCTCGACATTTCCATCGAGCACGATAGCACGGCGATCAAATGCAATTGATGCAAGCGCCGCTGCGGTATACGGGCCAATCCCAGGCAGCTTTAGCAGTGCCTCGTAACTATCAGGAAACACACCCTCCAAGTCACTGGCAACGACCCGCGCGCACGCCAACAAATTGCGGGCACGCGCATAATATCCCAGCCCAGCCCACGCCGCCATTACATCGCCATCTTGTGCATTTGCCAAATCAGCAACCGTCGGCCATCGCACCACAAATTTGCAAAAATAATCCTTCACGGCTGCCACAGTGGTTTGCTGCAACATCACCTCAGACATCCAAATGTGATACGGGTCGGGCAAAACACCTGCTTTTTGGGCCAAAGGGGACACCCGCCAAGGCATTTCGCGGGCATGAATATCGTACCAATTCAGCAAAACATCTGCTTGTTGTGTCATTTTATAACGCAATTTTTATCACCCAAACCCCTGTATTCTGTGACATAGATCCAACGTCAGCATAAAGTAACGTGAATCATCGGATAAGACAGTATGCCCGCCGCGAAAACGCAAAAATCAAACGCCAAGCCCAAGCGCACCAAACGTTTAAGCCGTGGTTTTGCACAAACGGGCGGTATTTTGACGACGCAAATCCGCAAAGCATCCGAAACGCGCGGCTTTTCCGAAACGCGGCTTTTGACTCATTGGTCCGAAATCGCAGGCAGCGCGGTCGCGAAAATCGCCCGCCCCGTCAAAGTCGGTTATACCCGCCAAGGCATGGGCGCGACCCTCACCCTGTTAACCACAGGGGCAAACGCACCGATGGTGCAAATGCAATTACCCCAAATCCAAGAACGCGTAAACGCAACCTACGGATACGCCGCAATCAGCCGCATTCACGTGACCCAAACCGCCCCAACAGGTTTTGCCGAGGGACAAGCAACCTTTGAGCATGAAAAACCGAAAAAACGCACGCTCGCGCCACAAGAAAAAGCAGAAGTTCAGTCAACCGTCTCGAATGTTTCAGATGATGGCCTCCGCGCTGCACTGGCCACTTTGGGCGAAAACATCCTAACCAAACCCCGCAATTGAATACAGAGAGGATCACAAAATGATCACCCGCCGCACAGCACTCGCCGCAATGGCCGCAACGACCCTTCCCGCGTCAATTTCATTGGCACAGGAAGACGCCGTTGAGGTTAAAGAAATGATTTCTGGCAACCCAGACAGCACCGTCACCGTGATGGAATACGCGTCGTTCACCTGCCCACATTGCGCTAGTTTTCACGCCAACATCTATCCGCAACTAAAAGCCAACTACATCGACACCAACAAAATCAAATTCATCTACCGCGATGTTTATTTTGATCGCTTCGGTCTTTGGGCCTCCATGATTGCACGTTGCGACGACACGAAATTCTTTGGCGTTGCTGATATGTTGTACAAACGTCAGGCCGAATGGTCCCGCGCTGGTGATCCAGCCGAAGTGGTCGCAGGTATGCGTAAAATCGGCCTTTTGGCTGGCCTTACGAACGAACAGATGGACGATTGCCTGAACAATCAAAAAATGGCTGAAGCATTGGTTGCGCGCTTCCAAGAAACAACAACTGGCGATGATGTGACCTCTACGCCAACGCTGTTTGTGAACGGCACTAAATATTCCAATATGGCTTATACCGAACTTGCTGCGATCATCGAAACAGAACTCGGCACCTAGCCAAACGAACCCTCGCCATATTGTAGTGGAGGGTTCTAAACATTAGGGGTAGGCTTCCCTAAACATCTTTCCTGTCAGAGGCCGCCCCAAATGTCCAACTCCCCTTTACACGGCCTTCGCGTCGTCGAACTTGCCCGCATTCTGGCTGGCCCTTGGGCTGGTCAAACCCTCGCAGATCTCGGCGCCGAAGTGGTAAAGATCGAAGCCCCCGAAGGGGACGACACCCGCAAATGGGGGCCCCCTTTCATTGATCGCGGTGATGACGTCGCCGCTGGCTATTTCCACGCCTGTAATCGGGGTAAGAAATCGGTCGTCGTAGATTTCCGCACACCAGAGGGCAAAGCAGATCTTCTCGGCCTTATCGCAGAAGCTGACGTCTTGATCGAGAACTTCAAAGTAGGCGGCCTCGCGAAATACGGCCTCAATTACGAATCCCTCAAAATCGCCAACCCGCGCCTAATCTATTGCTCCATCACAGGCTTTGGCCAAACAGGCCCCTACGCCCCGCGCGCAGGCTACGATTTCTTAATGCAAGGCATGTCTGGCCTGATGTCCGTCACGGGTGAAATCGGCGGCGAGCCGCAAAAATACGGCGTCGCTGTTACCGATGTTTTCACGGGCCTCTATTCTGTCATCGCGATCCAAGCCGCCCTTTCACACCGCGAAAAAACAGGACGTGGCCAACACATCGACATGGCACTTTTGGATGTGGCAACGGCCGTCACTGCCAACCAAGGCTTCAACACCTTGGCCACAGGCAAAGCACCGGGCTTAACAGGCAACGCCCACGTCAACATCGTGCCCTACCAAGTGTTTCCAACATCAGACGGCCACGTCATTGTCACCTGCGGAAACGACGGCCAGTACGGCCGCTTTTGCAAAGTCTTGGGCCGAACAGACCTTATCGCTGATCCCCGCTTTGACACGAATCCAAACCGTGTGACCAACCGCGAAATCCTTGTGCCAATTTTGCAGGACGAAACCGTCAAACACACCAAAGCGCATATCTTGGAAGTTTGCGAAGCCAACACCGTGCCGGCCGGCCCGATCAACAATATGAACGAGCTGTTCGCTGATCCCCACATCCAATTGCGCGGCATGCAAATGGAACTCGAAGGCCTACCTGCCATCCGCTCTCCTATGCGCTTTTCAGATTCGGAACTCGCCACCAAGACTGCCGCCCCAAAACTCGGCGCGAACACAGACGAAATCCTCAAACGTCGCCAACCTCTTTTGGCCAAAAATATCTCGGGGTTTGGGGCAGCGCCCCAAGACGATTAACCCATCTGCGACGGTAAAAACAACGCCAACGCAGGGATCGCCAACAACAGCGCCAAACGCAGAATGTCCATGATCCAAAACGGCGTCACACCTTTGAAAACGGTGGCAGTAGACACATCGCCAACCACGCCTTTCAGAACAAACACATTCAGCCCAACAGGCGGCGTGATCAAACTAATCTCGGTCACAACCACAACGATGATACCGAACCAAACAGGATCAAAGCCAAGCCCGCCTTCACCCGCCACCAGCGGGAAAAAGATCGGCACGGTCAGCAGCAACATCGACAAGCTCTCAAAGATACAGCCAAGCACGATGTAAATCGCGATGATAAAGGTCATCACAATCCACGGCGCAACGTCGTAAGCCGTGACTGCGCCACGCAATGCTTCGGGCAGGCCCGCGACATTAACAAAGTTCGAAAAGATCCACGCACCTATCAAAACACTGAACAAGGATGCCGTTGTGATCGACGTTTCACGCAGTACTTCGAATGTGCCAGAAAACGTTAATCCGCCGCGTAGCAGCGCAATCAAAAACGCACCTGCCGCACCCATGCCAGCAGCCTCGGTTGGGGAAAATGCCAGATGGATCGGCCAGAAATCCAACGCGCCGTACAGCCCGCCTATAACTAAAAAGAACAGCAACAAAACCGCCCAAACGCCCTTAAGCGCTGAAATCCGTTGCGCACCTGTTGAACGGGGGCCAGCAGGGCCAGCCGCAGGGTTGCGCATCACCGAATATTTCACCGCGATCAGGTAAAACAGAATGCCGATGAACCCAGGAATAATACCCGCAATAAACAGCTTCCCGATCGAGGTTTCCGTCAGCAACCCATAGATCACCAGAATAACAGAGGGCGGGATTAGAATGCCCAACGTGCCACCGGCCGCAATCGACGCGGTGCTTAAACTATCGGCATAACCGTATTTGCGCATCTCTGGCATCGCGACCTTTGACATGGTCGCAGCAGTCGCCAAAGACGATCCAGAAATCGCCGCGAACCCGCCACAAGCCACAATGGTTGCCATCGCCAAACCACCACGAAAATGCCCCAGAAACGCGTTTGAAACCTGATACAGCTCACGGCTAATACCGCCTTTGTTCACAAACAATCCCATCAAAACAAACAGCGGCACCACGGACAGGCCGTAATCCTGTGACGCATCAATCATCAATCGCGCGACCATCGAAATGGAACCGCGAAAGCTGGTTTCAAACATGAAACCAACCATACCAACCAAACCCATCGCAAAGGCAATAGGCATGCGCAGCAGTACCAAAAACAGAACGGCTGCAAATCCAATAAGGGACTCGGTCATCGCGCAGCCTCCACATAATTTGGGGCAAAGATCAGGGCCAATCCGCGCAGGATCAGGGCCACCATCGTTGCAAATGTCATAATCGCTATAAACCAGCTGAGGTAAAAAACCGGCCAGTTCAAATATTCAGTTGTGTCACCATACGATTGCGCACGTTTCGCCAAAACCACCACACGGCTCGCTGGCCAGTACAACATCACGCCACAAATCAGCGACATCGCCGCATCTCTCCAACGGATCATATTTATCTTTTCGAACAGCCCATCCAGCAAATCCACACTGATATGTCCGCCTTTGAACGACATCGACGGCATCACCGAAAACACCACCACAGCCATAGACATGCGGGTCAGTTCGGTCGCCTCTTCGATCGGGTTGTTGATCGTGGATCGCAAAACCACATCGCAAAATGTCATCGCCATCAAAAAGAACAGTGCGATGCAGGATACAAAAATAGGCAGCTGAGCTGCCATACGAATAAGGGAGGCCAAACGGTCCATAGTCACTCTCAAATGACGACTGGCGCGAGGCTAACCCGCGCCAGAAATTGTCTTACTTCGCCATCTCGGCTTGAACCATTGCATAGGCTGCTTCGGCGTCTACGCCTTTGGCAGTCAGTTCTGCTTTCACGCTTGCGATCACTTTGTCTGCAATCACTTTGAATGCCGCAATGTCATCTGCTGACGCTTCAACAACCACATTATCAGATTCCATTGTTGCCTTCATACCAGCAGCATCCGCCGCATCCCATGCAGCACCGGCCATACGGCTCAATGCTTCACCGAAAACGTCGCTTTCCAATGCAGTCTGTGCATCGGCTGGCAGAGCGTCGAACTTTTCTTGGCTCATCAACAAAGAGAACGCACCACGGTAAAAACCACCTGGCATCGTGTAATAGTTTTCAGCAACTTCAGTCAGTTTAAAGCTTTTCCGACCCTCAGCTGGCATTGTCACCGCATCGGCTGCACCAGAATCGAGCGTTTCATAAACCTTAGGTGCCGGTACACGAATACCAACAAGGCCCAATTCAGCGCCAATATCACCAGCAACACCGCCGCCAATACGGGTTTTCATGCCTCTCATGTCAGCCATTGTTTTGATTGGTTTGTTAGAGTGGAACTGACCAGGACCGTGGGTCATCAAACCGATAACCTTCACGCCTTTATGTTCATCCAACGCCTTCAAATGGGCATCGTAAACACGCCAATACGCAACAGAAGCCGCTTCTGCGTTACCTTCATAGCCTGGCAATTCGATCAGTTTTGTTCCTACAAAACGGCCTGGGTTATAGCCAGAAAAGATCCAAGTCATGTCGGCAGCACCGTCCAAAACCAAATCCATTTGCGCAGGTGGCGGTGCCAAACCGTATTTAATTTCGGCCGTTACTTTACCGTCTGTCGCTGCTTCCATCATTTCGACCAACTTTGGCCACATGATCGCATTCATAGAATGGCTCGGCGGGGCCCAGCTAGAAATATTCAGCGTCACATCCTGCGCATACGCGCCCACAGATGCAGTCAACGCAACCGCAGTGGTTGCTAGGAATTTTGTAAACTTAGACATATGACCTCCCAGTCAGTAATCGACACGTGTTACACTGTGTCGTTCATTTCGTTACTTTTGTAACGTTTTATCAGCTTTGCAAGCAAGAACTACAATCAGACATATGACAATCTATTCAATAATCGTCTCATATGTAACGATTATTCTTTTGACAGGCGATTACCCAAAAAACCTGCCTAAACCACCATCATACTTTCAATACGCTCGCGCACAGCCTGGGGCCAAGAAACAGCCTTCTTTTTGCTGAAGTCAATACACACCAACGTAATCAAGGCTTTCAAACGTTCTTCGTCTCCGCAGCGACACGAGATATTAAACGCGAGGCTGGAGCGACCCAGCTTATCCAACCGTAATTGAAAATCAAGCCGATCTTCCAAATAACTCGCCTCAAAGAAATCGGTTTCGATCCGAACAGAGGGAACCGTCACATGCAATTCTTGCTGCATCTGGTTGAAAGAAATCCCAATCTTTTCCTCAAAAAATTGCTCCACGGTCAGGTTCAGCATTTCATAATATCGCGGGTAAAACACGATCCCCGCAGGGTCACAGTGTTGGAACCGTACGATTTGATAGTTCGAATGAACTTTATCTGGCATCAATTTGCACCCTGTTCGGCGGCAAACATCGGCCCACCTTTGTGACGTGGAAAGCCATATCCGTTGATCATCACAACATCTATCGCCTCGGAACTTTGCGCGATTCCTTCGGCCAAAATCGCCTGACCTTCGGATTCCATCGCACCCAAAATGCGGGTCATGATTTCATCCGCATTAAAACTGCGTCGCGTCACACCGTTTCCAGCAGATTCCTCCAAAATGATCGCCTCGACAATCGGATCAGGCTCACCGCGCCGCGATCCTTCGGGATAGGTAAACCAACCGCTTCCCGTCTTTTGTCCAAATCGCCCCAACTTACAAATCCGATCCGCGATCTTTACATACCGTTCCTTTGGATCGCGCGTCGGCGCACGACGTTTGCGCGCGGCCCAGCCGATATCCAGCCCAGCCATATCCTGCATCGCAAAAATACCCATCGGAAATCCATAGGCCTTCATCGCGGCATCAACATCTTGCGGTGCTGCCCCATCTTCAACCATGTAATCACATTCGCGCCGATACGTCGACAGAATGCGGTTGCCGATAAAGCCGTCGCACACACCCGCAGGCACAGAAATTTTGCGCAAAATTTTACCCAGCGCAAACCCCGTTGCCAGAACATCATCCGCCAGCCCATCAGGGCGCACAATTTCCAACAACTTCATCACATGCGCAGGAGAAAAGAAGTGCAGCCCAATCACACGGCTCGGGTCCGCAACGCTCAACGCTATTTCGTTCACATCCAGATACGACGTGTTCGTCGCCAACACAGCATCGGGCCGCGTCACGCGCTCCAGCTCGGCAAATACCTGCTTCTTCACGTCCATGTCCTCGAACACAGCCTCGATCACCAAATCAACATCGCCTAGCGAATCGTAAACAAAATCACCGCTGAACATACCCAGCAAAGCCATGCGCTTATCCGCAGAAATCAGCCCTCGTTTCAGGCTTGCGGTTAACGTACCCGCCACACGATCCTGCCCAGCCTTCAGCGCATCGCTGTCCCGCTCGATCATTATCACCGACAAGCCCGACAACAGCAGCGCCACACAAATACCAGCCCCCATCGTGCCACCACCAATCACCCCAACATAGCGCAACGCACGCGGCGCAACCCCTTTGATCGCAGCAACTTTGCCAACAGATCGTTCGGCAAAAAACACATGCCGCAACGCCGCTGATTGCGGATCAGCCATCAATTCCATGAAAATATCGCGCTCATTGTTCAACGCCGCATCGCCGCTCAATCGAACGGCATCCGCCACCGCATCAACCGCGCGAATAACCGAATTTTGCCCACGCGCTTTGGCCACTAATTTCCCAGAAACAACACCCCAAGCCTCTGCATCCAACGCATCCACAGGACCGCGATCCATCAGCACAACAGGCAGGTCTTTCCCCACGATGCCCTGCGCAAACGCAACCGCAACTTCGCGCAAATCACCCTTCGCAACGGTATCCACCAAACCACAAGCCAACGCATCCGCCGCACCAATCAGTTTACCCGTCGCAACCATTTCAGCCGCTTTCGCCACTGGAACCAAGCGCGGCAAACGCACCGTTCCACCTGCCCCGGGGATCAGCCCAAGATGCACTTCTGGCACACCCATTTTCGCCTTTGGATCAGCCACACGGCAATGACACCCAAGCGCCACTTCCAAACCACCGCCCAACGCAGTTCCGTGGATTGCAGCAACCCAAGGCTTTTTCGCACCTTCGATCATCAAAACCACATCAGGCAAACCAGGTGCCGCCATCGGTTTCCCAAATTCGGAAATATCCGCCCCCGCCATAAACGTGCGCCCCGCCGCGATCAAAACCACAGCATTTACCGCACGATCAGCGTCCGTTTGGGAAACAGCATCAGCCAACCCCAACCGAACGCCGTGGCCCAGCGCGTTAACAGGCGGGTTGTCTACAGTGACAATCGCTATTCCATTTTTAATCTCAATTATCACTGCTGACATAATAGCCTCCCTTACAGAACCGCATCCAACGCTTTGCGCAACTTCGCAACTGCCCCATCGACATCATGCAACTTGTCCAATCCAAACAAACCCAAACGGAACGATTTGTAATCCTCTGGCTCGTCACACATCAACGGAACACCTGCCGCAATTTGCATGCCTTCAGCGGCAAATTTGCTGCCGTTTTGGATGCCTGCATCTTCGGTATACGAAACAACCACACCCGGCGCGCCAAACCCTTCGGCGGCAACTGAAACGATACCCTTCTCAGCCAACATCGCACGCACCTTCGCGCCCAATTCCAACTGTTCATCGCGCACTTTTTCGAACCCATATTCCTTGGTCTCAACCATCGTGTCACGAAAGCTGCGCAACGCATCTGTTGGCATCGTCGCATGATAGGCATGACCGCCGTTTTCATAGGCTTGCATGATCGAATACCACTTGCCCAAATCCACCGCGAACGAACTGGATTGCGTGTCGCCAATTTTGCTAAGCGCATGTTCAGACATCATCACCAAACCCGCAGAGGGCGACGCAGACCAGCCCTTTTGCGGCGCAGATATCAGCACATCCACCCCGACAGCTTTCATATCGACCCACGCACACCCCGACGCGATACAATCGAGAACAAACATCCCACCGTAAGAATGCACAGCGTCCGTCACCGCCTTGATGTAATCATCTGGCAGGATCATCCCGCTTGATGTTTCAACGTGCGGCGCAAAAACGATGTCTGGTTTTTCCTCGCCAATCTTGGCCACAACCTCGTCAATTGGTGGAGGGGCAAACGGCGATTGGTGGGCATTCGCTATGCGACGTGCCTTCATCACAGTTTCAGATTCCACAATGCCGCTAGCATCAAAAATCTGCGTCCACCGATAGGAAAACCAGCCGTTGCGAATAACCATCGCATTTTTGCCCGCCGCAAACTGGCGCACAACTGCTTCCATGCCATAGGTCCCGCCACCGGGCACAATCGCAACGCCATCGGCGTTATACACCTCTTTCAGCATGGCATTGATGTCCAGCATCACGCCTTGAAACGCCTTGCTCATGTGGTTCAGTGACCGGTCGGTAAAGACCACCGAAAATTCCGTCAAACCATCTGGGTCAACATTCGAGTTCATGTGATGTCTCCTATTTAAAAATCATTCCATCGCGTGTTTGGTATGCCCAAACCGCGACCTGTTAACGTATCTCAGTATTGAACCAATCATCCGCAGCGGGCGCTAAATCCGCTAACAATTGGTGTACAATCGTCCTGCAATCTTCGCCCTGCCATCCCGTCGGGAAAAAACTTAGTGGTAGATCCCCGTGACGAAGCACCAATCGACGCCATTGATGCACAATCAACAACCGCAAAACGGCAGCGTCCATCGGCGCTAGATCACGGGGTGAAATATCTTTCAGCACGTCAAACAAATCGCAATAGCTTTGCTGAATATCTTGTGCGCCAATGCGGGCTTTCACCCAATCAGGAATGTTTTCAAACTGTCCAGACATCACAAACCCGTCTGGCACAGCTTTTTGGGCCTTTGTTAAATATGTGCGGCCACCCAAGCTAATTGCGTCGGAAGACACCTCTTCAAGTGCATTTTGCATCACGATTACGCGCCACCCGCTCAACGAACCTGCACCTTTTGCATAAATCCGTTTTGTCGCTGGCTCAAAATCCAAAATACTCTTTTGCGTCAATTGATAGAAACTCAACCGTCCCTTTTTGGTCCGCTCAATCAATCCGTCTTTGGTTAACCGCGACATCGCCACGCGAAATGCTTCTGGCTTTACACCCATCTCGGCAGTCAAAATCGCCAGCGTGCTCGATGCAACGACGCCGCCACGTTGCACCACAGCATCACCAAAAATGGTGATCACAACAGACCACACACGAATGCGGCTCAATTCGACCAATTGGCGAATGGCTTGCTTGCTCTGAAGGGTCACCTGCGTCATGTTCTCTGTATAACGTCAATTTGTGGGACTGCCACGGGGGAAATATGTCGCAAACCAGCTTTTCAATCGAAGACGGCAAAGCATTGCTGCAAAAGGCTTTTGCACCGTGGGTCCTTGCCCAAAACCTAACGCCAGAAACGCTCGGTAAAACCCACGCCACCTTCACACTGCCGGCAAACGAAGACCTCGCTTTGCGTGGTCGTCCGGGTGCAGGCCTCATCTGCGGCCAAGCAATCGCAGCCGCCGCCGACACCGCAACAGTTATAGCGCTTGCAGGGGCTAACGGGCGCTTTCGAAACTGCACAACTGTCGATTTGTCCGTCAATTACCTGCGCCCCTTACCGATGGGCGATACTAAAATCACCGTGAACATCGAAAGCAACGGTCGCAAGCTCGCGACCTGCCGTCTAACGATCCAATCACACGCCAGCGAAAAGCCCGCAGCATTGGCGACCGCAACATTTATGTATCTTGAGGATTAACCAGCGCCGCCATTGCTTCTGTTATTTTTGCATCATCTGACAGCTCCAAACGAACAGGCAAGGTTATCACCTTATGCCGCCAGCCTTTGGGCAACCGCACCGCATCTTTTTCCGTTGTCACCATCTGCGCCCCCATTTGCGCCGCCTCGGATTCCATTCGACGCAGCAACGTTTCCGACAGGGTCTCGTGATCCCCAAAAGACCGCGTTCCAACCACATTCGCGCCAGTGGCACGAAGGGTCTCAAAAAACTTTTCAGGTCGCCCAATTCCTGCAAAGGCAAATGCGCGCAAATCGTGCCACAACATCCCCGTTTGCAACGGCTCCAACGCGCCTTTTACATGCGGAATGTCAGCGACATCCTTCATTCGAACCGCAAAATCACGTTGGGCATTTTGCGGTCCGATGCTTAACACCAAATCAGCCACCAGCATTCCATCGCAAACGCTCTGGCGCAATGGCCCAGCAGGAAACAGCCGTTCATTACCGAACCCAACGCCTGCATCAACGACCATAATCGTGAAATCTTTGATCAAATCGGGGTTCTGCATCCCATCATCAAGAATCAACACCTCGGCCCCCGCCGCAATCGCCGCCTCCGCACCCTTCGCGCGATCCTTGGCCACCCAACAGGCACCAAACGCGGCCAGCAACAACGGCTCATCCCCCACGTCGCTGGCGGTATGATCCACTTCATCCACACACAACGGCCCAACTTCGGACCCGCCATAGCCTTTAGAAATCACATGCGCCGCCACACCCAATTCATTGAACATCTTCAAAAGTTTGATAACCGTTGGTGTCTTTCCAGTGCCGCCAACATTGATATTGCCCACACAAATAACAGGCACTGGCACTCGCAAATGTTTGCCTTTGAGCTGGCGGCGGTCGCTCAGAACGCGCCACAGAATTGATAGCGGGTGCAAAACATGTGCCCAAAAACCGGCCTTCGATGGCGGGTTGAACCAAAACGAAGGCGCTCTCACAACAGGGCTCCCATCGGTAGATGATCCCAGATCGCCTCAACCAACGCATCTGTTGCATCCGCACCTTCAGAACTGACCATCCACCCCGCATGCGCCATTTCTGCCGCGCGGTCAGGGATCACCAATTCTGTAACTGCCTCCACCAAAGACGACACAGACGCGACCTCGATCGCAGCCCCTGCATCGTGCAATCGCAGATAAATATCGGCATAATTGTCCACATGCGGCCCATGTATAATCGCAGACCCCAAGTTCGCGGCCTCTAACGGCGGGTGCCCACCGCGTTCAGCCAACGACCCACCCAGGAAACAAACCGCAGCCATTTGATACCAAAGACCAAGCCCGTCAAACCCTTTTGCGATAATCACATCAGTTCTGGGCGGCAAGTCATCCAAATCACTGCTATTTTTGAAATGCAGCTCAATCGATTCACAACCCTCACCAATACGACCCGTTTCCTCTGGATCAGCAGGGACAATAATCAGCATTAAGCGATGTGTGTGGCGCAACGCCGTTCGATGCGCCTCAAGAATCAAATCAATTTCTTCCGAACTTACCTTGGCTGCCAGCCAAACGGGCCGCCCATCTAATTGTTTTGCCAACCGAGATCGGCGTTTTTCATCATGGGGCAACGCCAGCGCCTCTTCGCACAAAGGCCCCATCACCGTGGCCTCAACGCCAAAATGTTTCACCTGCATCAATGCTGTTTCATCGCTGACTAACACCTGATTAAAACTGCATAACACAGGTTTTCCGATGATTGGCAGCCACCGAAATTGCGGATTAGCATGATCCACATCCGACACGTTCGCCAATATCGCGGGAATTTCACGACTGAACACTTCGCTATTCATCACCGGCATTAAAACATCATCAACCCAAACACACATATCTGGCGCCCAATGATCCAAAAACCGTTCTACTGCAGCGGGTTTATCAAATGGCGCGTACTGATGCAGCACTTCTACAGGCATCCGCAGCGCGAAAACAAAATCCTGAATTTGATCCTGCGTCGTTACCAGATACGAAATTTCTGGCATCTCGTCGCGACACTTTTGGATAATCCCGACAAGGTTAAGCGCACCCTTTAAATCCTTCACATGAAACCAAATAAGGGTTCCATCTGGGCGCAGTAAATCTGATTTACCACGCCTTTCATCCACACGATTGGCGTCTTCGTCACCACGCGCTACACGTAGCGCCAAATCATGTTGGGCCAAAGGCGCAGTGATCCGCGCCGCGCCGCGCAAAAGGGTTTCCCCAAGGCTTTTAGAAGGCATGAGCAGGCTCCATAGGATGCTGATTTATGCCACGCGAAGGCTAAACCGCCAAGTGTTTCAAAAACGGCCCGCGCAGGGCTGGCGCACAGGCGATCATTCCAGGGATTTTTGCGCCCGTCGAGTTGTAAACGGGAACGTTACCATTGGCATCGAAAACGGCTGCACCTGCCTCGGTGCAGATCAAATCCCCAGCGGCCACATCCCACTCCCACGCCGGGCGGAACGTTAGCATTGCATCAAACCGCCCGTTCGCAACTAACGCTAACCGATACGCCAATGACGACCGAAAATTGCGTTTCACAGGGGGCACGCCACCCGCCCAATGTTCGGCTTTCATCATGGGTTTTGCGGCCAAAACCTCGGCCTCGGCCAAATCGTTCGCGTCACTTGGCGCAATCGGTTCACCATTCAACGTCGCACCGCCCCCGCGTGTCGCAGCAAAGGTCATTTTCTTGGCAGGCAAATGCACCACCGCCTCCGTAACAACACCTTTTTCTGCCACCGCAAAAGAATGCGCGAAATTTTCGTGCCCCATGATAAAAGAGCGCGTTCCATCAATCGGATCCAGAATAAACACTCGATCACAGTCCAACCGCGCCAGATCATCGTCGGTTTCCTCTGACAACCAACCATAATCAGGCCGCGCCGCCTTTAGGCGCGCCTCCAACATTGCGTTAACCTCCATGTCGGCGACGGTCACAGGGCCTTGATCCCTGTCCTTTTCCCACGTTTCAGGATCATTCTTAAAATACTTCAGCGCGATTTCACCCGCACTGTCCGCAACATCCAAAAGCAGTTCTAAATCACGCACCGGCAATGGTTAATCCTTCCACCAACAAGCTCGGAACAACACGGCTCAAATGGGTTCGTGCATCATTTGCCGCAGTCATATTTTTCAACATATCTCGCAGGTTACCCGCCACAGTGCATTCATTCACAGGGCCAGTAACCTCGCCGTTTTCCACCCAAAACCCAGATGCGCCACGGGAATAATCACCGGTATTTGGATTAATCGTAGACCCGATCATCGATGTGATAATCAGTCCAGTCCCCATCTGCGCAATCAAATCATCGCGGCTATATTCGCCCTGCGTCAGCGACAAGTTTCCCGAAGATGGCGATGGCGGCGATGAAACCCCACGGCTGGCATTGCCCGTGCTTTCCATCCCCAATTTCCGCGCCGTCCCCAGATCGAGCGTCCATCCCTGCAACACCCCATCCTTCACAATCATCCGCTGTGACACGGGCAAGCCTTCGCCATCAAACGGGCGGCTACCGGCCACACGCGCACGATGCGGATTCTCACTCAGCGACATCCCGCTTGGTAAAACTTGTTGGCCCAGCGCGTCTTTCAGAAAGCTCGATCCACGGACGATGGCAGATCCATTCACTGCACCAACCAAATGCCCAATCAGGCTCGCTGCGATCCGCTCGTCAAACAAAACTGGATACCCACCGGTCGGTGGCCGCGTTGCGCCCGCCCGCGCAACGGCACGTTCTCCCGCCAATTTTCCAATACCAGCAGCATCTGGCAGGTCTGCAAAATGGCTGCGCACCTCACCAGAGTAATCTCGTTCCATCGTCAGGCCATCACCGGAAATGGCAACGCAAGACAAAGAATATGATCCACGACGATACCCGCCGCGAAATCCGTTACTTCCCGCTAAAAACAACGAGGTATCGCTAAATCCTGAACCAGCACCTTGTGCCTTTGAAACCCCCTCAACAGTCAGTGCAGCTGCCTCGGCTTCAATCGCAATGCGCTGCAATTCTTCGGCTGCGGGCGCATCGCCGCCATCAAACATCTCTAGCGCATCGACATCCCAATCCGTCGCCAACTGGCTTGGATCAGCCAATCCACAAGTCGAATCCTCTGGTGCTTCTTTCGCCATCGCAACGGCCCGTTCGGCCATCGTTGAAATGCTCACTGCACTGTCATCTGAAATCGAAACACAGGCTTGGCGTGCGCCCATCAAAACCCGCAACCCCAGATCAATTCCCTCTGATCGTTCAGCATGTTCCAACGCGCCTTCGCGTACTTCTATCGAAACGGAGGTGCCCTTTGCGATCAACGTATCCGCACTATCCGCACCAGCACGTTTCGCCGCGTCTAAAACCTGTTCTGCTAATTCTGCCAGCTTCCTCATGCTTTTATCCTTCTGATCCCGCCACCAATACGCCAAACGGAAGGGCTGCAAAACCCTGCCGTGCGTGTTTTAACGAACAAAAGGCGGTTACTTCACCCGTTGCCCATTCGCGAGGATCGCACCGCCTTTTTTCATCTTGATCTTGGAGATAAGATGATCGGTTCCCGCACCCCCTGGCACCGTGAACATGCCAGACATCATCTTAACCATTTGCCCCTGTTGTTGGGGAATCAGCCCTAGCGCGACCAGCTTATTCAACAACCCAACGCCACCTTTCAGATCAAGGTTCACTTCACCAACCGGCTCTGGCGGAAACTTTGAATTATCCAGTGTCGCAGAACCCGTTCCATTAAAAGACGCGCCTGCAATTTTCAGCGTCACGTCATTGATCGTCACCTCTGAAACTTCGGCAGGCATACTGCGCGCCTCGTCTATTTTCATCAGATTGACCAACCACTTAACCTTCGTTGTTAAATCAAGGTTCAACGTCGCTTTTTCACGCGGCAGCGATCCTGTCGGGTCGATCATGCCCCAAACGGTATCGGATGCCTTCAGTCCGAAAAATCCGAACTGAACGCGTGCCTCTGCTGGTGTATTTGTTTGTTCAAGTGGCATTTTCAGCGCCATCGTTGATTGATCCACACCAATCTGAAACGGCGGCAACGGCAGTTCTTTCATCTTAACACTGTAATCGAAATCATTGCCCGTGCCTTGCATCGCCAACTCACCACCTTGAATGCTGAACGACCCCGCACCGCTGCCCGTTGTTCCCTCTACAAAGACGCTTGCGTCAGGGGTATCCATATCGATCGTCGAACTGGTGCTCCCCATCGAATACGTCATCAACATGTTGCGCGTGCCGTCAAACATTTGCTCCATGTTTTCTTGGGAAACCAGATCAATATCGAACTCTGTCGCAAGGTTGTTATACGCCAACACCATCGACATCTGCACATCTTTGTCATTCAGCAAATACGTCAGATTTAACCCAGCCGCCTTTGCAATCCCCTTGGAATTTCGCACCTCACCGCCCGTGTTTTGGTACTTTGCCACGATATCCGAAAACGCAAAATTCATCGTCAATTGGGGCGCTGTTGCAGTCATCACCATGTTCAGGGCAGCTGCGGAAAAATCATGATTACGCGCATCTTTCGTTCCCGAAATGATATGCGTCATGTCCCGAAGGGTCATAATCATATACATCGCCGGTTGCTCGCCTTTGGGATCAATCTTGAAACTCACGGATTTCGGATAGGTCATAGAAACTTTATCGCCGCCAATTTCCTCAGCACGAATGAAGGCAATTTTATACTCCCCCTCATTCTGGGGCGTCGTCATCGTCACATCTTTCCATTCAACAGTGCTGCCAGAAACGGTTTTTGCCCCCAAAGCCACAACAACACCCGATTTCGCCATTTCGCTCACATATTCTTGCACCACCTCCTCTGCCAATGCTTGTGCAAACACGGGCGATGCAAATGAACTGGCCAATAAAACGGCCAAATAAAACTGATTTTTATAAAATGACATAAAGCCTCCGATAGAAAGATAAGTAGCGTGAAAACCACGACACCCGCCAAGGTGTAATACGCGCTAGCATTTCACAAAAAGAATCCCGTTGCAATTTAACGCAGCTTCCTATTTCTGGCAGTGATGAATTTCACTACGGGAAACACGAAAAATGGCATGGTCTGCAGATAAAACCGAAGTCAAAAGCTGGAACGAATGGGATCCCCTGCGCCACGTCATCGTGGGCCGCGCCGATGATTGCCACATCCCGCCCGCAGAACCCGCACTTGATGCCAAAGTCCCCGAAGATTCCGACATGCGCGGCCAATGGGGCCGTCGTCCGCAAGAAACCATCGACAAAGCAAATGAGTTGTTGGACAATTTCGCTGGACTGCTGGAAAAAAGGGGCATCCGCGTGGATCGTCCAACACCAACAGATTTCGCACTTCCCGCAACAACGCCTGATTTCCACACCGAAAGCCAGTTCGGCTGCATGCCACCGCGCGATGTGCTGCTCACCGTTGGCCACGAAATCCTAGAGGCTACGATGTCGTATCGTTGCCGCTGGTTTGAATACCTGTGTTACCGCCCGCTGATGCAGCAATACTGGGAAGAAGACACAAACTTTCGCCACGAAGCCGCGCCAAAACCGCGCCTGACAAATGCGGATTATCACCCTGATTACCTGTCTGAAAAAATCGGCAACACAAAACGTCTTGAATGGGCCGCGAAAAAATTCTTCGTCACCACGGAAGAAGAACCGCTGTTCGATGCTGCCGATGTTCTGCGTTTTGGCAAAGACCTCGTTGTGCAACACGGCTTCACCACAAACCTAAAGGGCATCGAATGGCTGCGTCGCCACTTCCCCGATCACCGCGTTCACACCGTGAACTTCCCGGGCGATCCGTATCCAATCCACATCGACGCGACCTTCACACCGTTGCGTCCGGGCCTGATCTTGAACAACCCGCAGCGCCGCCTGCCCGAGGAACAACGTAAAATGTTCAACGACAACGGCTGGGAAATTGTTGATGCGGCACAACCCGCCCACAACGCACCACCCCCGCTTTGTTACTCCTCCACATGGCTGTCGATGAACGTGCTCGCGCTCGATCCAAAAACCGTCTGCGTCGAAGCATCCGAAGTGTATCAACAAGACCAATTCGATAAACTCGGCCTCGAAGTCATCCCAGTAGAACTCCGCGACGCATACGCCTTTGGCGGCGGCCTGCACTGCTGCACGGCAGATGTGTACCGCGAAGGCGACTGCGAAGATTATTTTCCAAATATGTAATTTGTAGGGTGCGCATTCCTTGCGTACCTTTTACCTAAAGGTTTTCGGTAAAGCCCCGACTTAAGACTTACATATTGGCCAATGCAGTCTCTGCTGAAATGACAGCGTATTTCCAATACCGAATTGGGCTTGCTGCTGCGGGCGTACCCAAACCAAAGTAGGCGGCCCAATTGGCTTGATATGCAGCAACTGTGTCCCCAGCCCCCACCAAAGCCGTTAACATGGTCGTAAATTCGTCTGATTTTTGATCGTTCCTGTACAGCCCAGGGGCGGCGGCAGCGGCAGGAGCAATACCGTCGAGATAGTTTTCCAACTTCGCCAGCATCACAAACCGCGAATGCCGCTCGACCAGCGTCGCGATTTAGCTGTTGTTGGAGCCGACGATCAAGTCACCCTCCCAGTGTCCCGGCACGGCCCGATCTTCAACCTCAGGAGGGCGTTCACT
>JASJIO010000012.1:0-27699 GCA_037625035.1 Amylibacter sp. | reverse complement strand
CAGTCATTGCACCGTCTGCTTTGATGTCACGTGCAAAGACCGGTGTGCGGTCACGGCGATAAGCCACGATCATGTCACCAAGACGTTTCTGCAAATCTTTCAGGTTCAGTGCCAAGCACAAGATCGCCATAACCTCAGAGGCAACAGTGATGTCAAAGCCACCTTCGCGCGGGAAGCCGTTGGCCACGCCGCCAAGGGAACACGTGATATTGCGCAGCGCGCGGTCATTCATGTCCACAACTCGTTTCCACTGCACACGACGCACGTCGATTTCCAGCTCGTTGCCCCAGTAAATGTGGTTGTCGATCATCGCAGACAGCAGTGAATGCGCAGATGTGATCGCGTGGAAATCGCCTGTAAAGTGCAGGTTCATGTCTTCCATCGGAACAACTTGTGCGTAACCGCCACCCGCAGCGCCACCCTTCATACCAAAGTTCGGACCAAGCGATGCTTCGCGGATACAAACACAGGCACTTTTGCCAATTGCGTTCAGGCCATCGCCCAAACCAACAGTTGTTGTCGTCTTACCTTCGCCAGCTGGCGTTGGGTTGATCGCCGTCACAAGGATCAGTTTGCCGTCTTTTTCGCCCTGAACGGAGTCGATCAAACGTTGGCTGACCTTCGCTTTATCGTGGCCATATGGCAGCAGATCGTCCGTGCCAATGTTCAGTTTCGCGCCAATTTCTTGGATCGGAAGTTTTTTCGCTTCGCGTGCGATTTCGATGTCTGTCTTATAAGCCATGTGGCAGGACCCTTGTTGGTGTTTGTGTGCAATGGAATACTCTGGATTATCTATGCCCAGAAACGCACTACCTCGGGGTTGGCAAAAACGACAATTTCCCAACCTTTATCGCCGTCCCTTATCTTGCAAGGGCCAGAAACGTCATTTCTGCGCGATAATCCGCCAACTAGCCCCGATGGGGTGCCCAAGCCCGTTGATCTGGCACATGCAGGGTAAAGGTATCACCAACAGCCAAAGGCCCTTCACGTTCAACCCACGCCGTTACACCGCGCCGATCCTTGCACGCCGATTTCAACAATTTGCCTTTTCCGGGATGAACCGGCTCCATCGTCTCCTTGCCCGGGTACATGCAAGGGCGATTTTCCATATCAATCACCAGAGTCGTCCCAGCCGCATTCTGCAACCGACTAGACGGCGGAATATGCGTGAAATCGGGCAAGCCACGCACCATAATGCTCGCGCCCATCCATTCAGGTAGCACCGCATCCACACCAATTTCTGCGGCAGCTGCTTCCATTTCTTCTGCACTGATAATGGAAAACTGACGCACGTTGCGAATTTCTGTTCCCTCTGGAAACTGATCTTTAACCCGCACACAAGATTTCCGCGTCAGCCCGCCATGATCTTCACCTTCAATCCCAGTATAACTCGCAAACACCTGTGATAACGGCGCAGAGGCCAACGCCTCCTCGCGGCTTTTGACAAACCCAAGAAAGACAATTTCGCAGGTGTAACTGGTCGGCAATAACGCTGGCATGATGATGGCTCCTGTGATCTTGTCGCCATCTACACATGAAATTCCACGCAACGGAACCCATGACGGCTCACACAAAGTTACAATCCCCTTCAAAACGCGAAAAGCCGCCCCGAAGGCGGCCTTTCATATTCTTCTTGAACGTGCAGCTTAGGCCGGACCAGGTTCCATATCACCCTTTGGCGTCGCCTTGGGTTTCTTAGTCTTTGGAACAGCCGCAACACTTGGGGCATTGCCGCCCTTGCCCGTGTCATCGTCATCATCCGCCGCCCGAGGCGATTCACCACGAATAACCTGTTTGATCTCATCGCCAGTCAAGGTTTCGTATTCCAACAACCCCTGCGCCAGACGTTCAAACTCCACATCCTTCTCTTTGATGATCTTATAGGCACGATCGTAGCCTTCATCGATAAGCGCCTTCACTTCGCTCTCAATCAGCGCTTTTGTAGCTGCTGAAATTGAAAACCCACCAGCACCGCCATTTGGCGAATACCCATCGGCGGCTTCTTGATAATCAATGTTCCCAACCAGATCAGACATCCCGTAGCGCATCACCATTGAACGGGCCAATTGGCTCGCTTGCATGATATCACCAACTGGGCCAGACGACACAGATTCCGCACCATACTTGAGGATTTCCGCCGCCTTACCAGCCATCGTCATCGCAAGGCGGTCTTTGGCTTCGTCTTTGAACATCTGCAGCTTGTCCATCTCAGGCAGGCTCATCACCATACCCAATGCAGACCCGCGCGGAATGATCGTCGCTTTGTAAACGGGGTCACAATTTGGCAATGAAATACCGACAATCGCGTGGCCCGCTTCGTGATACGCAGTTTTTTCCTTTTGATCATCCGACAAAACCATCGAGCGTCGCTCTGCGCCCATCATGACCTTGTCTTTCGCGCTTTCAAACTCTTCCATTGTCAGGAACCGTTTGCCGTTACGCGCAGCCGTCAGGGCCGCCTCATTTACAAGGTTGGCCAGATCAGCACCCGAAAATCCAGGTGTCCCACGCGCAATGATCCGCAGATCAACGTCAGGGCCCAGCGGTGTTTTACGCGCATGAACTTCCAAAATTTTCTTACGACCATTGATGTCAGGGTTTGGTACGTCGACTTGACGGTCAAACCGACCAGGGCGCAACAACGCAGGGTCCAGAACATCTTTGCGGTTTGTCGCCGCAACAATAATCACGCCTTCATTGGCTTCAAAGCCGTCCATTTCGACCAACAGTTGGTTCAACGTTTGCTCGCGCTCATCGTTGCCCCCGCCGTAACCCGCACCACGATGGCGGCCAACAGCGTCGATCTCGTCGATAAACACGATACAAGGCGCGTTCTTTTTGGCTTGTTCAAACATGTCGCGCACACGCGATGCACCCACGCCCACGAACATTTCAACAAAATCAGAACCCGAGATTGTAAAGAACGGCACACCCGCTTCGCCTGCGATCGCACGCGCCAGCAACGTTTTACCCGTACCCGGAGGACCAACGAGCAAAGCACCTTTCGGGATTTTACCACCCAAACGGCTAAATTTCTGTGGATCACGCAAAAATTCTACTATCTCTTCCAATTCTTCTTTGGCTTCATCGATACCAGCAACATCATCAAACGTGATGCGGCCTTCGCGCTCATTCAGCAGCTTCGCCTTGGATTTACCAAAGCCCATCGCGCCACCACGCCCGCCGCCTTGCATGCGGTTCATGAAGAAAATCCAAACACCGATCAGCACAAGGAACGGCAACCAAAGCGACATCGCAGATAGGAAACCAGATTGCTCCTGCGCCGTGACGTTCACATTCACGCCAGATTCGATCAACAAATTGGTCAAATCATCGCTTTCCATAACCGCACGCGGTTGGATTGTCTGGAGTTTACTACCGTCTTTATTGGTAATTGTAATCAATTCGCCATCCATTTTCACGCCGGCAACAAGGCCGTTTTCAACAGATTGCACGAATTCAGAATACGTCAGTTGGTCTTCACTGCTGGAACGTGTTCCGTCGCTGAACATCTGAAACAGCGCGAAAACAAGCAGAAATAAGACGACCCAAAAAGCCAGATTTTTGGAATTTCCCAAAGTTGTTCTCCTCAAAGCGCATTACGCGCTAGATTACTTAATGAAGTGTTACTGAATACATAAACCTTCAGCGATCCGTTTCAATGCGTCACAATCGTCGCAAAGAAACTTTCAGGTCCTACGCGCAGCTTGCACTTGCAAGCACTGTATTTATCTACAAAAGGAGCCGACTTCAATTCATTATTGTACCATAATGACGGCGAACTGAGCAGGCTATTTCGATGCTCGGCAACTTCGCGCCAATCAGGGCGTTGTTGCAGGCCATCCTTACCCAAAGGCCGCCAAATCCCTTCCGTGGCGTCACACGCCCAACGCCCATCAAAAACACCGCTTTGCGCATCGCTTGGCGACATCGCAGCAGGCTCACGCGAAACCTCGGTGATCCCGTTCTTTTTCGGCGCAATCAAACAGCCCGCCAACGTGTGTCCGTACCCATCAATCACCGCTGTCAAGGCCAGCTTTAACGCGTTCAACCGAGGCCGATATTCTGCCCCAGAAATCCATCGCAGCGTATGCGCCAACAGACGCAACTGGATTTCCTGCGGCTGATCACACAACAACGAAACAATTAATCGAACAGATCCAATTTCACGCGGCTCCGCAACCCGTTGTGCCACCCCCAAAGTAGCCGCCTCTAACGCCCCGCGCGCCGTCTGCATCCGCCCAGCAGTATCAGCCAAAACATCAACGCTCAGGCCGATTTCACCCAACATTTTCAGTGCATTACGAATTTTTACACGATCAAACCGGACATCATTATTGCTCGGATCATCAACCCAACCAACGCCTCGCGCAGTCAAGATCTCTCGCAACTCAGCACGCCGCGCGTTCAACACAGGGCGCACCCACAAAACATCGTCTTTAATAATTTTCGGCGCCATGCCCGCCAGCCCGTCAACGCCACTGCCCCGTTTTAGGCGCAGCAAAAACGTCTCCGCCTGATCCTCTCGCGTGTGGCCGCTCGCAATGGCCGCCAAACTTTGCTCATTTGCCCAGTCGCCAATCAACCGCTGCCGCGCGCGCCGCGCAGCATCCTGCGTATTGCCAGAATGCACACCGTCCCAGCGTAAAATTCGGTGGGGCACGTCCATGCGCGCGCATAACTTTGCCACGCCCTTTGCCTCGTCCGCTGCCGCGTCACGCAGCCCATGGTCCACCGTCGCCGCCATAACTGCGCGATCACTTTTGCGTGCCCATTCAACGGCCAACACCAATAACGCCACCGAATCGCTGCCCCCCGAAACAGCAACGCCAATAGGCCCATCAGGCAGCCCATCCATAAAATCTGAAAACGCGGACATCACACCCGCTAACCTGCTGGCTTACGAACAGCCGAGCGCATTACGCTCCGCCGCTGCTTCGCCCAGAACCGATGCGGAAGGATAGCGAATTGGAACTTCTGACAACATCAAGCAGGCTTCTTCGACCTGACCCAATTCACGCAACGAAATCCCCAAACGATACAGCGCGTCTGGCGCTTTGGTGCCTTGCGGTGATCCGCTAAAACTCTCAAGGAAACTACGTGCCGCAGATTCCCAATCGCCCAAACCCGCCTGCGATGCACCTTTCCAGTAATGTACTTCACCTGTTAGTGGCCCACCTGGAAAATTTGCAACAAGCGTGTCAAACTGACTGTTGGCCGACGCGAAATCTTGCGATTCAAACGCAGACATTGCCCGTTGGAACGTAGCCTTTTCACTGTCTGTCACACCCGAAGTATCCGTCGTGGCCGTGCTAACAGTTTGCGTTGTTTGCCCCGTTGAAACAGCACCCTGACGATTAGGAATTTTACCACCCAACGGCGCTGTGCGATCCAAATTGCTGATATCGCACCCTGTTTTCAGCTCGCACAAACGAAACTCCAGATCGCCAACGCGGTTTGTACCATCGCTAACAATGCGTTCGATCCAGTTTTGCTTGGATTCAATTCCACCCGTGATACGGCGCACCTCGGATTCAAGTGCATCAATGCGCTGCAACGCGGGGCCGTTATTGGCCGTTTGCGCCGCACTGCCTGTCGTGGATAACTCGCGTTTCAGGTGCACTATTTCAGCATAAACAAACTGTAATTCCTGACGGATATCCGCCAATGTTTGCTCGTCCTGCGCCTGCGCCCAGATCGGCGAGATAAACGTCGCCGCTAAGATAGTAAATAAAACACGCATCTTTATTCTCCAAATACTCAAAATCCGCCGCCTGCCCAATCGCAAACAGCGGACCTCATTCGCCTAACTTGTCAGACCAGTCGCCACAAGCGTCACAGAACGGCGGTTTTTGGACCAGCATTCCTCAGTGGAACACACAGCCAATGGCCGTTCCTTGCCATAAGTCATGATATCAACGCGGTTGGCAGCAATGCCTCGGCTGACCAAATAATCGCGCACCACATTGGCACGACGTGCCCCCAGCGCAAGGTTATATTCGCGCGTGCCCTGCTCATCTGCATGGCCTTCGATTGTTGTGGTGAAGCTGGTATTTGCCAACAACCAGCTTGCCTGACCATCCAGCGTTTGCGTCGCAGTCGAGGTCAAAGTGCTTTGATCCACCTCGAACAACACACGATCACCAATGGTTTGGTTGAAATACGCAACCGACGTTGGATTGCTGGCATCGTTTGGCCCAACAGTCACGCCATTGTTGCCACCGACCCCATTGCCATCCAGCCCGTCATTCGCGGTTTTTCGAAAATCCTGACACGCCGCCAGTGCCAAAACACAAGCCAACGCTGTACCCATCTTTAAAATCATCATCTGCTCAACCTTTCGCATGAAACGCATCTCTTGTGCGCTTATCTGTTCTATAACAGAAAATCCCCAGTATGGGAATCAACCTTACTCCAACAACTTTGACCAAGCGGGATCTGACCCGAATGTCGGCGTTGTCACCTTCTTCAAAAACTGTCCTGTGATATCGACGGAATGCAGGCTTGGCGCACCACCCGACCCCTGTGTTTCACGGAAAAACATAATCACACGTCCATTGGGGGACCACGTTGGCCCCTCATCCAAGAACGACCCCGTCAGCAGCTTTTCTCGGCTGCCATCTGTGTCCATCACACCGATATGAAACCGGCCTTTGCTGATGTTTGTGAACGCAATTTTATCACCACGGGGAG
The DNA here is from genome assembly GCA_037625035.1 of Amylibacter sp. Taxonomy (GTDB): domain Bacteria; phylum Pseudomonadota; class Alphaproteobacteria; order Rhodobacterales; family Rhodobacteraceae; genus Amylibacter. Next base: position 21,006 of record JASJIO010000012.1, on the reverse strand, counting down.
ACCAAACGGGCGTTCCGTAGCGCCCCGTGCCAAAGCTGATCCGCTGCGCAGGGCCACCCGCTGCTGGCATCACATAAATCTGCTGCCCGCCGCCACGGTCACTTTCAAACACGATGCTATTGCCATCTGGTGAAAAGCTGGGTGCTGTATCAATCGCGGAGGTATTCGTCAGCTGTACCTTTTGTCCCGTCGCGATATCGAAAGAATACAAATCCGATTTCGCGCCAGTGGACAAAGACATCACAACCGTGCGCCCATCTGGGCTGAAACGCGGTGCAAACGTCATGTTGCGTTCGCTGTCCAAAACACGGCGCGACAACGTGTCGACATTCATCAAAAACACCTGCGGCACACCCGTTTCATAACTTGTGTAAATAATCTCGCGCGCGTTTGGGGAAAACCTCGGGGCCAAAACGATATCCGCGTCATCCGTCAAATAACGCACATTCGCACCGTCATAATCCATCACAGCAAGGCGCTTTTTACGATCGTTCTTTGGGCCTTCTTCGGCAATATAAACCACACGGCTGTCGAAATACGGGTTTTCACCTGTTAGACGGGCATAGACCTGATCCGCCACTTTATGGCTCATCCGACGCCAGCTTTGCGAACTTGCCGCGAACTGCAATCCAACCAGTGTTTCTTGGCCAAACACATCAAACAGACGGAACTTCACCACCATCTGATTGTTATCCGCAAGGCTTACCGCACCCGTAACCAACGCCTGCGCATTGATCGCTTTCCAATCAGGAAATGCCACGGGCGCGTTGAAATTCGTCACACTGCCGATATAGGCGGCGGGATCAATGATCCGAAACAAACCAGAGCCAACCAGATCGCTGGCAACCACTTCGCTCAGCTGCATCGCAAAGGCCTCGGCCCCCGCATTTTCCGCAACAAAGGCAGGCACCGCAATCGGCATTGGCTCGGTGATCCCCTCAGTGATCTCAATCTGAAGCGGCCCCGTGCTTTGCGCCTGAACGCCAATCGGCAGACCCAGAACCATCACCGCACATAAAAATTTCATAAGTTGTTTCATTACCTGACCACCATGTTTTGGGGGTTAAACGTCACTTCGATCTGACGCCATTGTTCGTATTTATCTTTTGGCAAATTGTAAGGCCCACAGCGCAACAACGCACGGCGACCCGCCTCATAGGCTTGCTTCACCAAGCCCTCTGGGTTCCCAGATGTGCTGATCAATTTTGGTGCACCGATCAGTTTACCCTGCGCGTTTAATTCAACCAACAGCGTCACTTTCAAATCACCCGCGTTTTGCACACCAATCGGCGGGTTCCAACATTGTGTCACCGCCAAAACCAACGCGCCTTTTTCAGTACCTGTCATCGGCGGGCCAGACGGTTTTGAGGCCTCAGCTACCGCCGTTTTCACCGCATCCTCAATCGCCTTGGCATCTGCTGCCTTTTGCCCTGCGACATCCGCCGCGGCGTCCGCAGCCGCATTCGCAACTTTGTCCGCTGCCGCTTTTTCAGCCGCTTCTTGGCGCGCCTTGGCTTTGGCCACAACATCTGATGGCCGCCCCTTTGGACGTGCCGATTTAATCGGAGCAGCCGAGTTTGGATCAACCTCATCCGCCTCGGTCACAATCTCGGTTGTGCTCTCTGGCTTGGCCGCTTCTTCCGTTGTTTCTGGCTTCACTTCCGCCTGCTCTTCGCTCGGCTCGGTTTTATGCGCTTCAACCTCGGCGCGTTCTGCGTCCGTTGGTTGCTTTTCAACCACCTCGTTTGAAATCCGTGGCGCAGGGCGTGGTTTGGGGCGCAGCAACGCCAACTGATCGGGTTGCACCTGTCCGCTTTGATCCTGCTCACTGATCTGCGCATCCGGCGCGACAACCTCGTTGCCCGTCGCTTCTTGGGGCTGCACAGCCACTTCTGGCGCTTCCACAACCACTTCTGGCTCTGCAGGTTCTGTTACTTCCGCCAGATCAGGCACAGCGTCTGGTTCTGCAACCTCTTGCACTTCTGGCTCAACAGGTTGCTCGGTCGGCTGTTCAATCGGCTTCATCACCACGGGCACATCAACCACTTGCGTGGGTTGCACCAAATCAGATTGTTGCGGCTCTTCAATATTGGGCACAGGTGCGTTCGACATCATGCCCTCAAACGCCTCTGATGAAATAATCGAGACTTCGGCAATCTGGATCGCATTGCTTTCATCCGCATCGAACAAAGGCCCGCCAAAAATGGCGAACCCTATCATTGTGCCATGAAGGCCAAGCGATATTTTGGTGCCAAGCTGCAATCTCTACTCCACCACGCTCGCGTCAGTGCCATCCAAACGCGGTCCGCCACCATCTGTGACCAAACCGATGTTGCGAAATCCACCCGCATTCAACGCGCCCATAACTTCCATGACCGTCGCATAGGGAACCGACCCATCCACACGTAAAAACACTTTGTCGTCGGCACGTTCAGCGGCAATCGCACGCAACTTCGGGATCAGCGTTGCGCGGTCAATCTCGACCGTTTGCAAAACCAATCGCCCATCCGCCGCAATCGCAATCGCCAAGGGTTCTTCTTGTTCGCTCGGCAAAGATGTCGCCGCCGTTTTGGGCAACTCAATCGGTACACCCACCGTCAACAACGGTGCTGCCACCATAAAGATGATCAGCAAAACCAACATCACATCCACAAACGGCGTGACGTTAATCTCTGCCATCGGCTTGCGTTTCCCGTGGCTGCGGCGGCCCTTACGACCACCCCCGCCACCACTGCTGCTAACTACACCTGCGCCCATGATTAACTATCCAACTGGCGCGACAGGATGGTCGCAAATTCATCTGCAAAACTGTCGTATCCGCTAATCAAACGATCCGCGTCCGTGGACAATTTGTTATAGAAAATAACCGCAGGGATCGCTGCGAGCAAACCAAGCGCAGTCGCAACCAACGCTTCTGCAATACCAGGGGCCACAACAGCCAAATCGGTGTTTTGCTGAATGGCGATTTGTTCAAAGGCGTTTTTAATGCCCCAAACCGTCCCGAACAGGCCAACAAACGGCGCAATCGCACCCACTGTCGCCAAAAACGTCAAACCATTGTTCAGCTTCTCGCTCTCGCGGTTGATCGCCACATCCATGGATCGATCCATCCGCGCCTGCGCACCAGCAATCAAATTACCGTCGCTTCGATGCGATCTGCGCCATTCAACCATGCCAGCCGCGAAAATCCGTTCCGCACCGCCCTTGGGATCTGGCCCCAAACGATCAAACAGCTCATCCAACGGATCACCCGACCAAAACGCACGATCAAACCGCGCACTATCTGTCTTGGCCACACGATAGTTGATAAATTTCTGGATAATAATCCCCCAGCTCCAAACGCTGGCAAAGATCAGTATCAGCATCACGATCTTCACGGTGATCGTTGCCCTAAGGAACAGCGCAAGCATCGAAAAATCGATCTCTTGCACTGAAGCGAGTGTTTCAGTTTCCATATGTCCGCCCGACTATTTTTAACGCTGCCTAATACCGCTGTTTGCCAGCGGCGTTTTTATTACGCCTAACATAGTCATTAGACACGCAGAAAACTACGTTTCTTTGTCAGTTAGGCAGTCAAATGTGCGTTAAAGCGCCAGTTGTGCGCGAATTTCGGCTGGCAAGCGCACAACACGCCCCGCACTATTCATGCAAATCACTGTAATTTTTGAAGAAAACAGCATTTTGCCGCCCCGCATCACATCTTGTTCAAACAACAGCTTTGCGCCTGATAATTGTTGCAGTTTTGTAGCAATCACCAGTTCGTCATCCAATTTTGCAGGTTTCAAATACGTCGCATCTACGTGACGCACCGCAAATACCAGCCCATCGGCGTCTTTCATCGCGTCTTGATCTATCCCCGTTTCACGCACCATTGTGCTGCGCGCGCGTTCAATAAATTTCAGGTAATTGGCGTAATACACGATCCCCGCAAGGTCCGTATCCTCGTAATAAACCCGAACGCTAAACTCATGCGTCATCTTCAATATCCGCCAACAATTTCATTGCACGCGCCGAAACCCGCAACGCATGGGCAGGGTCTTCCGTCGCGCTCGGTAACGCATTATCATAAGCCGCCCGCACCACCGCAGCATATTCTGGCTTTACGATGCAAAGGTTGTTCGATTTGATCATCGCAATCGGCGATTGGGTCGCAAATGCCACCTCGCTAAACGTCAGCAAAGACTGCAACGTCTCGCTGGTTCCCAGCGTCTGCAAAGACAACGCCTCGGTCGCATCGTCCACACGGATCAGCACCACACACAACTGAATGGCGCCCTGCTTATCAAATCCAAACGTGCGATACCGACTGGCCCCCTGATCCTTTAACGAGGCCACCATCCGATCAAAATTCGGCAACAACTTATCAAGGTTAGGAACCTGCAACAGCTCATCCCACTCACGGCAGAAAAACCACATGAAATTCGCGCCCAACTCTGGGTCGGTCTCGACCAATGGCCCCCCCGTGATCCCCACAGTCATAGAAATCGCTTCTTTCAAATGGGGCAGGCTTTCATCCCCAACCCCAAAAACCACCGGCGCAATAGGCCGCCCCCACCGCGCAAAACGATAGGTCGTATCAGGAGCCGTGAACAGCGGGGCAGGATTGTGCGTAATGTTTGTCATAATGAGTATTTAGGCGGTTTGAGCGGGAGTTGGAAGGTCAAGACAACTCCATTTTCGGTGGAACCGTTTTTCTTGCTACAGGTGGCCTTGCTAGAGTGTTTCAAAAAGCGTGACTTCCCTATCTTTCACACTTTACTCAGGCGGCGCATTCTTACGTGCTCGGAGACGATCAACCAGGCTTTAATGCTGGTATCGCGCCTTAAGTATCTCTTGAGCCAATTCAATTGAAAGCTCTGCTTCTTCCTTATCGATGTTAGCAAACGCTTTCGCCTCAATATGTTCAGCATCATTACCAAGTGCCTTAAGTTCGTCCATTGCATCGAAGAGTTCTTCAGGCAAAGTATTTTGTGAGCGAAGTTCATTAAGTCAAAGATAAAGCGTTTTGCCTTTTGCACCGCAGTCGTCGCACAATTCCTCAAGCAACCTACGAAACATCATTACGCTAGCGCGAAATGCTCCTACCGAATGGCAAGAAAAGGCTTCCTCAAGCGTTCGTATTAATTTTTCTGGAACACTTTGTGCATCAAAAGCCAATCTCTCGGGAGGAAAGCAAGTATGCGTCATCCCTTTTTCTCCACCTGTTTTCAGTGTAAAAACAATGCCTTTGCATTGTAAATTTGGACAAACCCGTATGTGCGCTTGGCAACTCCACATACTAGTCTTACTTTCATTCTTAATCGCCTTACCATAGCCAAGAAAATTACGAATTGCAGGCGGAAAAGTTCCAATTGCCCTGCAGTGTGGGCATCTAATTTGGATCACATTGCGCGAATCAGCATCATGAACTGATAAATTACTTTCGCTTAAGAAAATATTCGGATTCTCAAATTCACTCACCATTACATCTTTCAAATCAACTAGGTTCACATTTTTTAAATGTCACGTGCTAAAAGCACAGTTTTAAATCGTTTCATTCTTCCCTCACCCCTCAAAACATATCCCCTTGCCCCTAACCCTTCGGCGCAGCCATCCCCAAATGCCTCCAAGCCTTCGCCGCCAACATCCGCCCACGCGGCGTCCTTTGGATCAACCCTTGCTGCAATAAATACGGCTCAATCACTTCCTCAACTGCATCCCGCGCCTCGCTTAACGCTGCGCACATCGTCTCAACCCCAACAGGCCCGCCCACGTAATTCTCTGCTATCATCCGCAAATACCGCCGGTCCGCACCGTCCAACCCCAGATGATCGACCCCAAGCCGCGTCAGCGAACTATCTGCCAAGCTTTGCGTGACCGTCCCATCCCCTTCAACAACCGCGAAATCCACCACACGGCGCAACAACCGTCCCGCAATCCGAGGCGTGCCCCGTGCCCGTTTCGCAATCTCCATCGCCCCATCAGGCGTACAGGCCACACCCATCAATCGCGCACCCCGTTCCACAATCGAGACCAACTCAGGCACCGTGTAAAACTCCAACCGCGTCGGTATCCCGAACCGATCGCGCAACGGCGTTGTTAACAATCCCAACCGCGTCGTGGCCCCAACCAACGTGAACGGCAGCAAATCAATCCGCACAGTCCGCGCCGCTGGCCCCTCACCGATCACCAAATCCAGCTCGAAGTCTTCCAACGCTGGATACAAAATTTCCTCCACCGCAGGGCTAAGTCGGTGAATTTCGTCAATAAACAGCACATCCCGCTCATCCAAATTCGTCAAGATCGCCGCCAAATCCCCAGCCTTCGCCAGCACAGGACCGCTTGTCATGCGAAAATTGACCCCCAACTCCTTACTGATAATCTGCGCCAACGTTGTTTTACCCAGACCAGGTGGCCCATAAAACAACGTATGATCCATCGCTTGCCCGCGCATCTTGGCGCTCTCGATAAACACCTTCAGATTAGCCCGCGCCTCCGATTGCCCGGTAAACTCCGCCAAAGATTGCGGCCGCAACGCCCGATCAAAATCTTCAGGCTTGCCCGCCGCGCGCACATCAGAACCGTCATCAAATTCACTCACAACACGTCCCACATTTATTCTGGCCTAAAATATCCAAATCCAACACCTCAGCTTACCCCTTGGGTGCCAACACCCGCAGCGCCACCTTGATCAGCGCACCGCTATCCGAATTTGGCGTCTCACCCGAGGCTTGCGCAACCGCGCTTGCTGCATCGCCGTGTCCATAGCCCAAATTCACCAGCGCCGACAACGCATCCGCCTGCGCACCTGCCGCAACAGCGCCCGATGATGGGCCTGCACTGGATGCAACACTTGTGGGCGCTGCCATCAGGGGATCAATCACCACGTCATCATCCGCCTCAACCACTTCTGCCCCATGCGCGCCCATCGCAATCACCGATGCCGCCTTATCTTTCAACTCCACCACAATGCGCTGCGCCAACTTTGGCCCGACACCGGGTGCCGCCTTAATCGCAGGCACATCCCCGAGGCTAATGGCCCGTGAAACACCATCCACGCCCAGTGTGCCAGCAATGGCCAAACCAACCTTCGCCCCAACCCCCTGCACGCTTGTCAGCAAACGATGCCATTCCTTTTCGCCCAGCGTCAGAAACCCGAACAATTGCAGGTTATCCTCGCGCACCAGCAAATCCGTATACAACGCCACGATGCCACCTTTGGACGCCAACGCGCTTAGCGTGCGCTCGGAACAATACACCAGATACCCAACGCCCTGCACATCGACCAACACATGATCCGCGCCTTTGTAATCCACTCGCCCTGTGATTTTCCCGATCATGCCGCGCCCCTTTGCTGTTCTGCTTTTGCCAATGCCGCGTCCAACCGCCCGGAAAACTGCGCGTGATGGGCATGACACAACGCAATCGCCAGCGCATCTGCCGCATCTGGCCCCGCCGGCTCCACGCCTTTTAACTGCATCTTCACCATGTGTAGCACTTGATTTTTATCCGCATGCCCAACGCCCACAACAACCTTCTTCACGGCGTTTGGGGCATATTCCGCCACCGCTAGCCCGTGTTGCGCAGGCACCAACATGCAAATCCCGCGCGCTTGGCCCAACTTCAACGTGCCTGCGCCATCTTTGTTCACAAATGTCTGCTCAACAGCGGCTGTCTCTGGCTTATGCTCAACCATCACCACATCCAACTGCGTATGCAGGCTCAGCAATCGTTGCGCCAAATCACCAACGCCTGATTTACACACCCCATTGGCCACATGCGTCACCTTAGAACCCTCAACATCCACAATCCCCCAACCGAGGTTTCGCAGCCCTGGATCAATCCCGATTACCCGCATGCCTGTTCGCCACCTTTTAAGTGCTTATTACTTTGTTAACCACGGCGTAGCACGAAAGGTGAACATTCAAAAGGAAATTGTTCACGCGGCCGAACCACCGAAAAACGGCCCCATCGCAGCCAACACCGCGTCTGGGTTCTCCTCCATCGCGAAATGGCCACTTTCAATGGCGACACCTTGCACATCATCCGCCCACTGACGCCAATACCCCAGCGGATCACCAGATCGCGCAGGGAACCCTTCGTTCGCATAGACAAACTGCACAGGGCAGGTAATTTTGCGCCCCGCCGCCAAATCTGCTTCGTCAATGGCACGGTCCACCGTCGCCCCCGCACGATAATCCGCGCACATCGCATGAATACGCGCAGGGTCAGCCATCTGTGCGCGGTAACTCGCAAGCGCAGCATCTGAAAAACAATCCAGCGTCTTATCTAACGTCCAAGACCGCAACTTATGATCCACATACAGGCGGGGATCAGCCCCGATCATCACCTCTGACAACGGATAGGGTTGCGCCAAATGGGTCCAGTGATAGGCCGCCATCGCCATGTCGGCATTGAACGCATCCCACATCGCCGCCGTCGGCACGATCTCGATGATCCCCAGCAACATCACAACATCTGAAAAATCGAGCGCCATGCGATACGCCACCCGTGCCCCACGATCATGGCCCAACAAATCAAACGTCGAAAACCCCAGCGCAGCCATCACGCCCACCAACTCCGCCGCCATCACCCGTTTAGAATACAGCGCACCATCTTTGCTTTTAGGCGCATCACTGTCGCCGTAGCCACGCAAATCCGCCACGACACAGGTTCGCTGCGCCGATAAAGCAGGCGCAACCTTTTCCCACGCCATGTGATTCTGCGGAAATCCATGCAACAACAGCAGAGGCGGCCCGTTTCCACCCACATGAACCGACGTTTTCGCCCCATCCACAGTCACAAACTGTTGCTTAAATCCCTCAATTCCCATTCACCAAAGCCCTCCAGTTTTCGTGACCAATGTTAAGCGCAATAAATAAGGCAGATCAAGCGGCCTAAATACGATACGTCATCCTAATAAATCGCCATTTTACAAGAAATTAACCAACAAAGACGACCTCTCAAACTAGCTATGCATTCACTTCATTTCGGGTATGCAAATTGAACATTTGAAACCTGACTAACTCCCACCTAAATGATCCTCAAGATCCGACGTAAACGCGCTAGAATTTATGCGCCCCGAGCGCATCAAACTAAGGAATACGAACATGGCTACGGCTTCATACACCCACACCGCACCTTTTGGCGCAATTGCTACATTGAACTTGATCAACATGTTCGAAAACGCAGTTAAATCTGTTTCCGACTGGAATGCAGCGCGTAAAACACACAACATTCTGGCGTCTTTGACAGACCGTGAATTGGCAGACATCGGCCTGTCACGCGGCGACCTGCACAACATGCCTTCAAAATACTAATACCTAATTGGGTGCGTGGTTTTCCTCCCTGTTGACACGCACCTAACTTCGCGAACGGTTTGTTCTGATCCTCCCATCACAACAAACCGCGCAAATAGAAAAGACCGCAGTTCTCCCACTGCGGTCTTTTTTATTTCTTAAATTTGGATTGTTTGGTTTACAGAACTTTTTCCTGAACGAACGCCATCACAGGATCACGCCACAACAATTTTGCCACGATTTTGGATTCATCGTCGCCGCCCGCAAGACGCGCAACTTTCTGATTAAATCCTTCGACACCCAACTCGTTTTCCATCACCACTTTGACCACCGTCAACGTGCCATACACAAACACCACCATCACGGCGATTTGCACCCACGGCATCCGCACCTTCACAGAAAGCGTCCGTTTCAGTTTGTGGCCTTTGGTTGGTTTGAAATCAGGATCAACGCGCTGGAGTCGCTAATCAAACGATTTAAGATTCTCGTCATTGTGGGACATAAGCCAAATTCCTTGTTACTCGATACAATCATGGGCGCTCAGAAATAGTGATAAGCGCGAAAATATTTGCGCAGCCCACACCCCACCCGCATCCCCACACAAACACACAGGTCACACAGGTCACACAGGTCACACAGGTCACACAGTCGGTACACACCGCGGAATGCCAAAGACAATACGAATAAATGCAGGCCGCTTAAGGAAAAATTAATTACAAAATGGGGCGAAAAAGCGGCGAATTACTTGCGCAATTGGAGACAGAGTGTTGACCATTCGCCAACAATCAAATGCTCCACAACACCAAAACCTTGCGCTGCGTAGGCCGCTTTCACGTCATCCGCCTGCTCGTTCAACAGGCCCGACAGGATCACGTAACCCTCATCAACACAGCTTGCACCCATGTCAGGGGCCAACGCAATCAGCGGTCCCTTCAGGATATTGGCAAGGATCAAATCATACGGTGCTGTGTCGCGCAAAACAGGGTGTTCAAACCCGGCACAGGTCACAACTTCGATGCGCCCCTCCAGATCGTTGCACTTCACATTTGCACTGGCGGTATCTGTTGCCACTTCGTCGATATCACTGGCCAAAACCACGCCCGGCCAAATTTTCGCCGCACCCATCGCCAGAACCGCAGTCCCGCAACCCACGTCCACCACGTTTTTGCCAACAAATCCAGTTTCCGCCAGATTGTGCAACGCCTGCAAACAGCCCTGCGTCGTGCCGTGATGCCCCGTACCAAACGCCATCGCAGCCTCGATCAACAACGGCACGCAATCGTCGGGCACAGTATCCGCGTCGTGGCTGCCGTACAGATGAAACCGCCCCGCCGTGATCGGTGCCAATTCGCGGCGCACATGGGCCACCCAATCTGTTTCAGGTAATTCAGATACCGCAAACGATTTCGCGCCGTTTGCAGCGGCCAACAACGCCAGCCCTATCTCGTCGGGCGCTTCTACAAAATACACCCCAACTTCATAGGTCTTGGACCCATCCTCGACCTCAAACACCCCGACGCCCGTGGGTTCAGGGATCAAATTCTCGCACGCCGCCGCTAACGCTTCCGCAGCGCGCCTGTCTTTCAAAGTGGTCAAAGCAGTAAACGTAGGCATATCAGGCTCCATTCAGGGTTCTGCATCGCTTATGGCGCAACACCGCTTGCGTCAAGGTAATCGGGGCGTTTGGAGCGGGGTGCTTTGGCGTCGCTTGTGCGCGCTCGACTTGTCTCAACCAGCCATTGAGAATATAAAGTGTTCTAATTACTACAACTTCATCGCCAATTGGAGAATATGAATGATAAAATCGCTTCATTTAGTTGTAAATGTTGTGACGTGTATTGCCTTCGCCACGTCAGCCCACGCAACAGTCGGCTGCACGATCGTATCCCAAACCGTTGGCGCAATCACTGCCAACCTCTACCAAGATCCCGACGACACATCCGAAATCCCGCTTGGCGATATCGTGCGGTATCGAGATTCTGATTTTGCACCCTCACAAGCCGGGGTTTGGCTTTGGGTCAACCACGACATCACTCAAGAATCGATTTGACAAAGCGGGATTTACGGCTGGCTCAAGGAAGAAAACGCCTCGATCTGTGGATAGCATCCAACCGCCGTTCAAATCCGCCACGTTATCAGGAGTTACAAATTATCGAACACTTCACATTTAGCGAACGCGAAGACTACGAAGAGGGCTTTGTGCAGGTCTATAACCAAGACATCGCCCCTTACCTGCGCGAAAAAGAAACACATCGCCAATCTGCAATCGCAAGCAACAAACGCTGGATCGCGCTTGTGCTCGCAATCACTGCATTTATCGCCTGGCAAGCGTGTAAAATTGACCCAATTTTGCCAATATTCCCACCTTTTTTGGCTTGGCGGCAGTGCTGTTTCTTTACCTCCCCAGAACGGGAAAGGTACAAAATGAAATCACCCAAACCCTGCGCCCGATCCTGTGCAAATTCTTTCCAGACACCGAATATTCAGACCACGCGCCAACTGCGGATTTCTCCACAAATACACTTTGCGATTTGAACATTATCCCAACCGCCGACCACAGCAATTTTGGCCCAACCATCACGGGAACAGGTGTTCAGCGGCATCATCGTACAAATCGACTGTGTCATCGACATGCTGAAAATCGTGTTTTACCCCGATTTTGGCAAAACCATGAACAAGGTCTAAGGCTGGGTAACACGCAACAAACGGCCCGAACACAAACTCACCCTTCCCGACCCCGAAATAGAAAAAGTGTTTGAGGTTTATACAAACGATCTAAACGAAGCCAACGCGCGTCTAAGCCCGGATTTCGGAACAACACTGCTTACTTTCTCGCGCGACTACCAGAAGGTGAAAAAGCATATTTCAGCAGCATTTCAGGGCCGAAAATTTTACCTCGCCATCGACTTGCCCCATGATTTTATGAACTTCGATGTTGGGCATAAACCGCTTAACCAAGCCAACGAAGCCATTCACAAAGCACTGTCGGATATCATGATCCCTCGCAAAATTATCGACATTCTACTTGATCGTGAAACCTGAAATCCCCTAGCGCCGTTTCGCACTGTCTTGCAACATCGACAATGAAACGGACTGCGCCAAATCATCACAAACCAGCAATCGCCCCAGATTGGACAGGTACAGCAAAACCGCTTTGTCCCTCGCCTCGTCAGCACTCCACCCCATTTCAGAAATCAGTTTGGTCAAATACGCAACGCGCACACCGTCCAACTGATCCACGCGATCTGAAACCAAATCCGATTGCGCGCCCCACGCCCGAATACCCCGTTCCATCGAACGATCCGCAGAAAACGCGATTTCCAACAGCCGATCCAATCGCGCCGCCCCCCATGGCAGTTTCTCGATTTCCTCGATCACGCCGCTGGTCGCAATTTCAAACCAACCATCCAACACCGCCGTGTGAAAGGCCGCTAAATTATAGAAATGCCAGTAAAAACTGCCGCGCGACACGTCCAGCTTCGCCGCCAAACGATCCGCTTTCAACGCGGATGGGCCATCTTTGGCCAACGCCTGCAACCCTGCGCTCACCCAATCTTGTTTTTTCAATCGCTTGCTCATGGCTTAACCATACAGTTATGTATTGACGAGGCCAAGGTGTTATGTCAGAAACCATACAGAACTGTATGTAGAGTAAAAATACCCCACCTCTGGACCATCGCTGGCATCTTGGTCATCGCGATTTCTGTGTTTCAACGCATCTTGTGCGTCACCAAAGTCGCCCCAACAATCAAGGTCGCGCCTAACTCCTACAAGCGCCTGTTCGCGGCATACTTTGTGATCAGCGGCGCATATTGGGCGGCTGGCGGCGCGGCACTGCTCGCTTTTGCAAACGCCAAGCCAACGCCCCTGCGCACCGCAATCGCCATTTTCACCTGCTTTATGTTTGCCAGCGGTGCTGCAGCAAATGCATGGGCCACGCGCGGTCGCCATTTCGGCTGGGCCGCGCTCCTGCTCGTCACGATCCTCGTCACGATCAGGTATTAAACTACATCGATCGGCCACTCAAACTCAGTGCGTGGCGTCCCAAGTTTTTCTCGAAAAACCCAACTGAGTGGCCGCAGTCCTTTGACAGCCATTCAGCCCAACCCATCTCATCGCTCAACAGCGCTATTTTTTCACCATTCCAACGCGCACCATCCCAGCCCAAAACCGACCAATTCTTGCGTTGCGGTTCGCTCATATCCTCCCAAGAATACGATTACCATTCCCCTACGTCTTCTGGATTAGAGGCTGGTTGAACCTTGGCCACTGTCGGTTTTACGAACTGCTTCTTGATCATTTTTTCTGTGACGCCTCGGTCTTTTGATCAACACACACGCCCCCAACAAAACTTTTTCACTCAGCGCGCGCAACACCTGTTGATATCCCCAACGAAAGGACACAAAGGCAAAGTGATCGAGATAATCCAGCACGCATCATCGTAAATTCCTCAAATTAAAGCAGGAAATTGGGCCAAACCCAAAGCGTAATACTCAGGCCTCATTTCGTCCAGCCGATCATTCAAAATCAAGCGTGGCCTAAACCCGAACACCAGTCGGACAGGTCACGCCCGTCCCACCGATCCCGCAATAGCCGCTTGGTTTTTTTGCCAAATATTGCTGGTGATAATCCTCGGCATAAAAAAATGTCGGCACGTCTAAAATCTCGGTTGTGATCGCACCGTAGCCTTTTTCACGCAAACGCGGCGCAAATGCTTCGCGCGATGCTTTCGCGGCCTCTGCCTGCATATCCGAATAGGTGTAAATTCCGCTGCGATACTGTGTGCCACGATCATTACCTTGGCGCATACCTTGCGTCGGGTCATGGCCTTCCCAAAACACCGTCAACAACTGCTCGTATGAAATCACGTTCGGATTAAACATCACCAAAACCACTTCGTTGTGGCCGGTATTTCCGCTGCACACTTCTTGATAGGTCGCGTTTGGCGTGGACCCAGACGCGTATCCAACAGCCGTCACCCAAACGCCTTCAATGCCCCAAAACATGCGTTCCACGCCCCAGAAACACCCCATGCCGAACATGGCCTGTTCCATTCCTTGCGGGATCGCCCCTTGCAATGGTCGCCCGTTCACAAAATGCATTTCAGCCGTCGGAACCGGCGTTGCACGCCCTGGCAAACACGCAGCCGCACTTGGAACACTGGTAGGTTTTGAAGAAAAGAACATGGGACATCTCCGATTAGGTTTCGTCAGATGTAGTCTATTGCGGGGCGCATTTCCACCCACCCCGCAATTTTGTGATCAGGGCTTAACTTTCAGCCACTTCAATCTTGTCTTGTGTCTTGATGTCAAAGTCAGAAGCATCGTGGCGTTCGCGCAATTGCTCCTCTAACGGGCCAAACGCACGGTTCACCATCCGACCGCGTATAACCGCAGGGCGCGCCGCAATCTGATCGGTCCAACGCTTCACATTTTTATAGGATGCAGTATCCAAAAACGTGCCCGCATCATCATAAATCTTGCCCTGCGACAGCAATCCATACCAAGGCCAAACCGCCATATCCGCAATCGAATACTCCGATCCACCCAGATATTCTGCCTCGCCCAAACGACGATCCAAAACATCCATCTGGCGTTTCACTTCCATCGCAAAACGGTTGATCGGGTATTCAAATTTTTCGGGCGCATAGGCATAAAAATGGCCAAAACCACCGCCTAAATACGGCGCGGATCCCATCAACCAGAACAGCCAAGACATTGCCTCAGTACGCTCTGTCGGATCTTTTGGAAGGAACGCACCAAATTTTTCCGCCAGATACAACATAATCGACGCGCTCTCAAAAATCCGCGTCGGCGGCGTGGTGGAATGATCCATCATCGCGGGGATTTTCGAATTTGGGTTCACATCCACAAACCCGCTGCCAAACTGATCTCCTTCACCGATATTGATCAACCAAGCATCGTATTCCGCGCCCGTATGGCCCAGCGCCAACAACTCCTCCAGCATCACAGTCACCTTCACACCGTTTGGGGTGGCCAGTGAATACAACTGCAACGGATGTTTACCGATTTGCAGCTCTTTCTCGCTTGTTGGGCCGGCAATCGGGCGATTGATGCTGGCAAACTTGCCACCGCTTTCAGTGTCCCAAGTCCAGACTTTCGGGGGTACATATTCCTTAGACATCGCTGTATCCTTAAATGATCGTTACTCCTAAACTAGGCCCGCATCAAAGAAAGTACAAAGCCCATTTTTGCGACGCAGCGTTGCGATATTGGCAACCTTCCACTCGACCAAAAACAATCCTTACCTAAAATAGAATGAATGTGTTAGAGTTTACCCTGGGTTGGTATACGCCACTCTGCACACTAACTACAGACACCGCGTATCTACTCACTTTACGGGTGTAGGTCACTCTGGCTTGACGTGTTGAATAACATGTCGGGTCTTCGCAAATTCGACCCCAAAATGGGTTTGCGACCTTGCGTGCAGGTAACATCAAGCACCACCTGCACGCCACAACCACTCCTTAGACCGCTATTTTAAAGGCTGCGCACGTTCCACAAGCCTTGCAAAAACCGACGCTCCAACAGGGCTGGCCTCATCATCAAAATCATACTTCGGATGATGCAAAAACGCTGTATCGCCGTTCCCGATATAAAAATAACTACCCGGAACCTGTTCCAACATGTACGAAAAATCCTCTGCCCCCATGGTTGGTGGCATATCACGCACCACACGATCCTCGCCAACCACTTCGGCGGCAACATCACAGGCAAACGTAGTTTCCGCCGCGTTGTTGATCGTCGCGGGATACCCGTAATTGTAAATCAAATCCGCCGATCCCCCCATCATTTCTGCCGTGCCTTTAACGATGGCTTTCATCCGTTCCACCACCAGCGTCTGCACATCCTTGTCAAACGTGCGCACCGTCCCGCCCAGCATCGCAACCTCTGGCACCACATTATGGGTCGTCCCTGATTGGATCTGGGTCACCGACAAAACAACCGTCTTAATCGGGTCCACATTGCGCGTCACAATCGCCTGCAAGTTGGTCGCCGTGTTCACCGCAATCATTACCGCATCGACCGTTTCATGGGGGCTGGCAGCATGCCCACCCGACCCCGTGATGTGAATTTCAAAATCATCCGCGGCCGCCAACAAAGGCCCCGCGCAGGTTTCAATATTCCCCACCGGCGAATTGGGCAGTGAATGTTGCCCGTACACTTGCGTAATGCCAAACTTCTCGAACAACCCGTCCTCAACCATGTAGCGCCCACCACCAGAACCTTCTTCACCGGGCTGAAAAATCAACGCCACACGCCCCAAAAAATTCCGCGTCTCAGCCAGATATTTCCCCGCACCGAGCAGCATCGTCGTGTGCCCATCATGCCCACAGGCGTGCATCATCCCGTCAACTGTGCTGGCGTATTCCAGCCCCGTTTCCTCTGGCATCGGCAGCGCATCCATATCCGCACGCAGCCCAATCGTCGGCCCATCTCCTTTGCCGTTAATAATCGCCACAACACCGCTCACACCGATCTTCTCGTGGATCTCATCCACCCCAAACTCACGCAGCCGCTCCACCACAAACGCCGCCGTGCCGTGGCACTCCATATCCAGTTCAGGATGCGCATGAATGTGGCGTCGCCACCCCTTCATCTCGTCGAAATATTCTGCAATTCGGTTGATTACGGCCATGATTTCTGTTCCTTGTTTACCAATCATTTTGGGGAAACCAGCACCATGAGTAAAGACCAATCAGACGCCCTCTGCATTGATCCAAACGGCGGCCTGCCCCGCTTGCTTGAAATTATGGCCCGTCTGCGTGATCCCAAAACAGGCTGCCCATGGGATATTGAACAAACCTACGCCTCCATCGTCCCCTTCACAATCGAGGAGGCGTACGAGGTCGCTGACGCCATCGCGCAAAACGACATGGCCGAGTTGGAAGGCGAATTAGGCGATCTGCTGTTGCAAGTCATCTACTACACCCAAATGGGGTCCGAGGACGGTCACTTCACGTTCCAATCCGTTACCAAAAACATCGCCGACAAGATGATCCGCCGCCACCCCCACGTTTTTGGCGATGAATCTCGCGATAAATCATCCGATCAACAAACCGTCGATTGGGAAAAGATCAAAGCCGCTGAGCGCGCTGCAAAAGGCGATGTCAAAACCCGCACCCTAGACGGCGTCGCCAAAAACCTCCCTGCCCTCACCCGCGCTATAAAACTGCAAAAACGCGCCGCCCGCGTTGGCTTTGATTGGCCCCAAACCACCCAAGTCCTCGATAAAATAGCCGAAGAGTCCGCCGAACTGGTAGAAGCCCGCGACACGCTCCCTTACGACAAACAAGTCGAAGAGTTTGGCGATCTGATGTTCGTCATGGCCAACCTAGGCCGCCACCTAAAAATCGACCCAGAAGAAGCCCTGCGCGCCGCCAACCGCAAATTCCAAAGACGGTTCGAGTTTATCGAGGACACCCTAGAAGCAGACGGAAAAAAACCCACCCAATCCAACCTGCAAGAAATGGATGGCCTGTGGGATAGGGCGAAACTGGCGGAAAAATACTCCGAGGCTTAGTTATGGAAAGTTGGATTCTTATTTTATAGTGACGAACAATAACCTATGAGCGAAAATTGAATTTCGCCAAAGCCCTGATAAAAAACTGTTCAGATACTACGCCTCAAAATGGCAAGAAGTTGAAGGCCGCGAAAAACAATTTCGCCCCGAAGGGGGGTATTGGCAGCCCATTAAAATGTCAGGATACTTCGCAATTTTGGCAGCGTGTAAAAAAGCCGCCAAACAAAGGCGACCTTGGGTCTAGCCTCAAATATGCGCCAAAACATTTAACAACGTCCCCACAGGATCACGCACATAAAACCGCCGCACGCCCCAAGGCTCATCAACAATCCCGTACTCAACACTATGTCCCAGCGCCTGAACCTGTGCATAAACCGCATCCACATCATCAACCTCAATCGACAAATCAGGCACCGCCGTCCCCGATCCGCCCTCGCTGGCCCCACTGATCTGCACAGGCGCTACCTCCCCAGATGCCAACGTTGAAATCCAGCCAAAATCCATCGCCACATCCAAATCAAACACATCCAGATAAAACGCCCGCACGCCTTCAACATCCGCTTCACACCCATTGATGCACCCCTCCCGCCTTCTTCTGGCCAAAAATATCCAAATCCCTACGTCGCAAATTCCACCAAATCCCAAAGCGTGCCGTACAAGTCCTTAAAAACCGCCACAGTCCATAATCCGCGACCATTGGCTCACGAACAAACTCGACACCGCGCTCCAAATAGACCCGATAATCGCACCAAAAATCATCCGTGCGCAGGAACAAAAACACCCGTCCACCTGATTGATCCCCAACCCACTTTTCCTGATGCGTGTTGGATGCGCGCACCAACAAAATCGACGCCGCACCATCCCCCTTCGGCTTCACCAAAACCCAGCGTTTGTCCTGCTCGGCCTGATACTCATCCGCAACCAATTCAAACCCTAAAACATCCACGTAAAACGCAATCGCTTCGTCGTAATCCCGCACCACAACCGCCATATGCGCCAGCGATTGGGTCATGTAATCAACCGCGCGAAAAACACCGCGCTCATGCCAAAACCGACCACAATCACAATCCAGCGCACCACCTGCTTGGACAACACCCGCGCAGCGGGCGCAGCCGCATATCCGCCAATGGTCGCGCCAATCATCATCACAATCGCTTGGGGCCATTCCACCAGCCCGCTCACAGCAAACGCCGCCACCGAAATCCCCGACAACGCGAACGACAGCCCGTTTTTCAACCCATTCATCTCGTGAATATTGCTCATCCCCCACAGCGAAAACAGCGCCAGCAACACAATGCCCAAACCACCATTAAAATACCCGCCATACACACTGACCAGAAACAACCCGACCGCGCCAAACGGCACAACGGATCGCAATTTCGCCGCCGCATAATCGCGAATTTTATCCCCAAACAAAAACACCAACGTCGCCGCCAACAACAGAAACGGCACCACAAAATTAAACGCCCCGTCCGATGAAACCACCAACAAAACCGCGCCAACCAATCCGCCCACCAGCGTGATCGCGCACAATCGCAACATCTGCTTGCGATCAAACGCAGCCAACTCGTCCTTAAACCCAACCGCCCCCGCCAAATATCCGGGGAACACCGCCACGGCACTGGTCGCATTTGCAATCACAGGGGACACCCCCGTGAACACCAACGCCGGAAACGTCAAAAACGAGCCACCACCCGCAATCGTATTTAAAACGCCAGCCGCAAATGCTGCGACGGCCAAAAGGATAAGATCATTCATATCACCCAAATACCCAGAATTGCCCCAAACAACTATCCCAAACCAAAATTAACGCATTTGTACATTTTATTATCATTTAAAATAAAAAAATGATACAAAAGGGTCACAAAATGGAGCCATCCATGATTCCCCCGAAACATCTAATCCCCATTATCGTGTGCCTTGCGACCAGCGCAACACCAACAATCGCCCAAGTCATTGACGATTGCGCAACCCGTCCAGCCCCGATCCAAGGCAAAATTCCATGCGCCCCCCCATTAGGGCGGTTTAACACGTCCAAAAAACCGTCTATTCTGCATCCAACAAAGGATGCACCATGACCCAACCACGCAAAATCATCATCGACACAGACCCAGGCCAAGACGACGCAGTCGCCCTCCTCCTCGCGCTCGCCTCCCCTGAACTCAACGTGCTTGGCATCACCGTGGTCGCTGGCAACGTGCCCCTCCCATTAACCGAACTGAACACCCGCAAAATCGTCGAATTGTCAGGCCGAACAGACGTACCGATTTACGCGGGATGCGCAGAACCCATCGATCGCAAACTGGTCACCGCCGAACACGTCCACGGCCGCACGGGCCTCGATGGACCAACCCTGCCCGATCCTAAAATTCAGCTGCAACCCGAACACGCCGTGGATTTCCTGATCGAAACTTTGCGCACCACCCCCGATGTCACACTCTGCCCACTTGGCCCGCTCACCAACATCGCCACAGCCCTGCAACGCGCCCCCGAAATTAAGAAAAACATCCGCGAAATCGTCCTCATGGGCGGCGGCTTTTTTGAAGGTGGCAACATCACCCCCGCCGCCGAATTCAACATCTACGTCGATCCCACCGCCGCCGACATCGTGCTGCGCTCAGGTATCCAAACAACCATCCTCCCGCTCGATTGCACCCACAGCGCCTTAACAACCGCACCCCGCGTCGCCGCATTTCGTGCGCTACCAAACCGCGCGGGCCCTGCCGTCGCCGAACTCACCGATTTTTTTGAACGCTACGACAAAGAAAAATATGGCTCCGAGGGCGCACCCCTGCACGACCCAACCGTCATAGCCTATTTGCTGGATTCAACCCTGTTTAAAACCCGCCAAATCAACGTCACGGTGGAAACCAAATCCGACCTAACGCTTGGCGCAACAGTTGCCGATTGGTGGCGCGTCACAGATCGCAAACCCAACGCTACTTGGGTGCGCAACCTCGATGCAGATGGTTTCTTCAAACTGCTAACGGACCGCCTCGCGACACTGCCTTAAAAATTTCTTCTGGCCCTAAATATCCCCGCCGGAGGCATCAGACCCAGCCACAACCACCTTCGGCTTGCGGTTGATCAAAACGATCCCGATGCTTACCAAAACCAGCGCGGCCAGTATCCAGATCGACACCTCTTCTCCCAACATCAACCAGCCAAGCAGAACCCCAAACAC
>JASJIO010000011.1:0-2911 GCA_037625035.1 Amylibacter sp. | reverse complement strand
CCTGACCGCACGCAAACGCAAGAATTTGACCAAAAATGGCTTTATCAATTGGGGTCGCGCGCGCAGTTTTGCCGAAGAGATCATCGAACGCTTTGATGTGCGCACGCCGGGGCCAAAAAATGCCGCACGATCGCTGTCCGGCGGGAATCTGCAAAAGTTCGTCATCGGGCGTGAGATTTTGCAAGACCCCAAAGTCCTGATCGTCAATCAGCCCACATGGGGCGTCGATGCCGCCGCGGCCGCATCAATCCGCCAAGCCCTGCTTGATCTAACCGCCAACGGGTCAGCGGTAATCTGTATTTCGCAAGACCTTGATGAACTGATGGAAATATCCGACCGTTTTGCTGCCCTTAACAGCGGCGCTTTATCGGAACCGCGCTCAGCCAAGGGTCTCACGGTTGATGAAATTGGTCTGATGTTGGGCGGCGCACATGACATGGAGGTAGCTCATGTTGAGGCTTGAGAAACGACCCCAGCCTTCAAAGGTCTGGACCTATGCTGCGCCTTTACTGGCCGTGGTCATCACAATCATTCTGGGCGGCGTGCTGTTCTGGCTGCTGGGTAAAGACCCGATTGCAGCGACGGGCATGATTTTTTGGGATCCTCTTTTTGGTAATTTTTCTGCCTTCTACCTCCCCGAACTCCTGATCAAAGCAGCGCCTTTGATCCTAATTGCGATCGGATTGTCATTCGGCTTTCAGGCGGGCATTTGGAACATCGGTGCCGAGGGGCAGTATATTATTGGCGCGATTTGTGCTGCCGGTGTCGCGCTTGCCTTTTATCCGCTCGAAGCGCGCTGGCTCATTTTTCCGTTAATGATCGTCGCAGGCATCGCGGGAGGGGCCGCTTGGGCGATGATCCCGGCATTGCTGCGGGTCTATTTCAAAACCAACGAAATCCTGGTGTCACTGATGCTGGTTTACGTCGCCGAAGTCTTGATCAATGCCTTCTCAGTCGGCCTAATGCGCGACCCTGACGGTATGGGGTTTCCAGGCAGTCGCAGCATCAAGCAATATCCATCCGCATCCAATGGCGATCTCTTTCCCAATCTTGGTTCCTTTGGATCGGGCATTCATTGGGGGGTCATCACAGCCCTGTTTGCGGTGATTGTGGCTTATGTATTCATGACCCGACACCGTTTCGGTTTCAACGTCCGCCTTGCTGGGCAAAGCCCGCGTGCCGCTGCATTTTCAGGGGTGAATCCCAACCGTCTTATCATCCTGTGTATGGTTCTTTCCGGCGGGATGGCCGGCGTGGCCGGCATGTTTGAAGTCGCAGGCCCATCAGGTCAAATTCTTGGGTCATTCCCCGCGTTCTATGGCTTTACGGCAATCATTGTCGCATTCCTGGGCCGGTTGCATCCGTTCGGCATCTTGCTCGCAGGCCTCTTGATGGCGCTGACCTATATTGGTGGCGATGCGGCCCTCCAGCCGTTGCAGCTCCCCTCGGCCTCTATTCAGGTTTTCCAGGGGATGCTCTTGTTTTCGCTGCTATCGGTGGATGTGCTGACCAACTACCGCATCCGTCTGGCGCAGGGGGCTGTCACGTAATGAAACACTTACATGCTGTTGATCATGGGGGCCGCAACACTGTCGGCGGGCATCGTTCACTTGATTGCATAGGGAAATTTGATCATGGGTGACATTAACATCGTCTTCTTGCTGGCCGCGGTCATCGTTGCCTCGACCCCGATTATGTTGGCCGCGATTGGCGAACTGGTTGTGGAACGCGCAGGTATTTTGAACCTTGGCGTCGAAGGTATGATGATCACCGGCGCCGTCTGCGGTTACATTGCCGGACATGAAACATCCTCGGCGTTTGTCGGTTTTTCTGGGGCGGCCTTGGGTGGCGCTGCAGTGGCTGGTATATTTGGCATGCTGACGCTAGGGCTACTGACGAACCAAGTGGCGACCGGCCTTGCGCTGACTCTGTTCGGTGTCGGCCTCGCAGCGATTGTTGGCCAGGGGTATTCGACCGATACCGAAGTGATCGTGTCGAAACTGTCGATCCCCTTCCTGACTGATATTCCGGCAATCGGGCATATCCTGTTCAAACACGATCTGGTCGTCTACTGCTCTCTTGCCCTCGTCGCTCTTGTCTGGGCTTTCCTGAAATACTCGCGCGCCGGACTAATCCTGCGGGCTGTGGGCGAAAACCACGAGGCAGCGCATGCCCTTGGTTACAATGTCCTGCTGATCCGCTTTGGTGCGGTCCTGTTCGGCGGGGCCTGTGCCGGGCTGGGCGGGGCCTACATCAGCCTAGTGCGTGTGCCACAGTGGACAGATGGAATCACCGCGGGTGCCGGATGGATTGCGCTGGCGATTGTTGTTTTTGCTGGCTGGAAACCAGGCCGTTTGGTCGTAGGTGCCTATCTTTTTGGCGGCGTGACGGCTTTGCAGTTAAACTTGCAAGCGACAGGGCTTGCCATCCCCGTGGAATACCTTTCCATGTCACCGTATATTGCGACGATCTTGGTTCTGGTTGCCCTGTCGGGCAGCCCTGGGCCGGGATCACTCGGCAAAACATTCCATGCTTCGCGCTAAAAATGTGCCGGGCCAACTTCGCCGGGTCTGCTCCCGGTTCAACACTTAGGAGACCATAAACGATGAAACGTAGAACACTTTTTGCCTCCGGCGCTGCCGCCGCACTTGCAACGGCCTTTGGCGCACCACTGCGCGCACAGGGAAAAACCAAGGTCGGCTTTATCTATGTCGGCCCGATCAACGATGGCGGCTGGACACAGCACCACCACCATTCTGCCGAAGAGATGGTCACCCATTTTGGCGATTCCGTTGAGCTGGTTTATCAAGCATCTGTGCCAGTAGGCCCAGATGCCGAACGTGCTATCACACAGATGGCCCTTGGCGGTGCTGACATTATCTTTACAACATCCTATGGCTTCATGGACCCG
>JASJIO010000010.1:0-6053 GCA_037625035.1 Amylibacter sp. | reverse complement strand
AAACGGGTGTGTTTCCAGAGCTCGTATTGCTTGCCGCCGATATAGAAAGGCATGCCGCCAATTTCACCCAATTGCACGTCATGATCGGCAATTATCAGATCGCCTTCAGCATAACACATTGGTGCAGAGCCGTCACAGCAGCCACCCGATTGATGAAAAATTACCGGCCCGTGATCGGCAACAATGTCTTTGATCAATTGCTGGGCGCTTTCGGTGGCTTCAACTTGATTTAGCATTTGATTCTCCAGAGGGGTAAAGGGCGTGCGATGAGGCACGCCCTTGATAATTGATTTCTTAGAAGAACCCAAGCTTGTTGGGGTTGTAGCTGACCAACAGGTTTTTGGTCTGCTGATAGTGGTCCAGCATCATCAGATGGTTTTCACGACCAACGCCGGATTGCTTGTAACCCCCAAATGCCGCATGCGCCGGATAAGCGTGATAGCAATTGGTCCACACACGACCAGCCTTAATGGCGCGCCCCATGCGGTAACAAGTGTTAATATTCCGCGACCAGACACCAGCACCAAGCCCGTAAAGCGTATCATTGGCAATTTCCAACGCTTCTTCGTCAGTTTTAAAGGTCGTCACGGCCAGTACAGGGCCAAAGATTTCCTCTTGGAAGACCCGCATTTTGTTGTGACCTTTCAACACGGTCGGCGAGATGTAATAGCCACCAGCTGGTGTGTCACCAGATTGTGCAGGCCCGCCGCCAATAAGAACTTCGGCACCTTCTTTGCGACCAATATCCATGTAGGACAGGATTTTTTCAAATTGCTCCTCAGAGGCTTGTGCGCCAACCATTGTTGCAAAATCCAGTGGGTCGCCCTGAACGATCGCCTCAATGCGAGTCAGACATTTTTCCATGAAGGCGTCATAAATGTCTTCGTGGATCAATGCGCGTGACGGGCACGTGCAGACTTCGCCTTGGTTGAAGGCAAACAGAACCAGACCCTCAATAGCTTTGTCGAGGAATTCGTCATCTGCGTCCATAATATCCTTGAAGAAGATATTTGGCGATTTACCGCCAAGTTCAACCGTGGACGGGATAATATTGGCCGCCGCGTATTGCATAATCAAACGGCCGGTGGATGTTTCTCCAGTAAAGGCGATTTTGGCAATGCGTGTTGATGTCGCCAAAGGCTTACCGGCTTCAAGGCCAAATCCGTTGACCACGTTCAGAACACCGGCCGGAAGCAGATCACCAATCAATTCCATCAAAACAAGAATTGACGCGGGAGTTTGTTCGGCTGGCTTCAGAACAATACAGTTACCTGCAGCAAGAGCAGGGGCCAATTTCCAAGTTGCCATCAGGATCGGGAAATTCCATGGGATAATCTGACCAACAACACCGAGCGGCTCTTGGAAGTGATAGGCAACCGTGTCGTCGTCTAATTGGCTGAGTGACCCTTCCTGTGCCCGAATAACACCGGCGAAATAGCGAAAATGATCGACGGCCAGCGGGATGTCTGCGGCAGTTGTTTCGCGGATTGGTTTGCCGTTATCCCATGTCTCGGCCTCGGCCAACAACGGGATGTTGTCTTCGATCACTTGCGCAATCTTGTTGATGATCACCGAACGCTCTGCGACGGATGTCGCGCCCCAAGCGTCTTTGGCTGCGTGAGCCGCATCCAGCGCCAGTTCGATATCTTTTTCGTTTGAGCGTGGAATTTGGCACAAAACTGAACCGTTCACCGGTGTGATGTTGTCAAAATATTTCCCGTCAACTGGGTCAACCCAGTTGCCACCGATATAGTTGCCATATTTTTTTTTGAAGTTAAAAGTCATTTCATTTTCTCCTCTGGAATTTTGTGCGTCTTTTAGTTGGGTATCGCGGCCCAAAGAGGCTGCGAGATTTTTTTCTTGCGCTAGACCTACACTGCCCGGTTCTTTGTCCTTGATCCCGAACAGGCGGCGCATGTGTTGGAATAATTCCGTTGTTTCCACGTCATTGCCTTCCTTGACAAAGATATCGGATTAGCACCGTGTGCATTACTCGGAAGCCGCTAACATGCCCGCAACTTTTTCGGATACAAACCCAAAGGCATTACCGATGATCAGCGACAAAGCTATGATGCTGGCTGCTTTTAGATTTGCGCCCACATCTGCAATCGCCACGCCAGTCAAAAGCAAGAATGCAGCTGTTGAAGCGTAGCCATAAACCGCCGCTGGAATAGTCGATAAAATCGCTGCGTGTGCGGCAATGACCAACACAAAGACTGATGCGCCAACAATCACTGACGTAACCAGAACCGAGCCACCAACTGTGCCCACCACCAAAAGGGCGATGGCCGCAACCACGACGCCCCAGATGTGATTGATAGCCGACTTCGTAATCCCGTCGTTGCCACCACCAGTGTGGTAAAAGCTTCCCCAGCCGATAAATAGGGCCCAGACCTGAATACCCAAGCTAGTGCCAAGACTCAAATATGTTGCGCCGATTGCGAGTATACTGATCGAAACCGCGAGTGCTGTTATTAGTTTCATTTTCTCTCTCCATGCTGCCAGATGCAACTAGTCAGGATAATTTAGGAAAAGTAGGATATTGTCGCTACGACCTTAGTCTTTGCGACGTTAGTCGCAGCGTTTAGCTGGGCGATCGTTTCCGGTAATTCTTGACCTCTTGGAACAGCCAGGTGCTTGAAAAATTTGCGAATAAATTCTTAAGGAAAGCCCAAACCATTCAGAAAACTACGTATGTTGTCTGTTTCCGCTCGGAGGTTTCTTTGGCCCAAACCGGGCAAGCGGTGATCGAGAGTAATTTCTCCAGGATTTCCACTCAATACTAGAACCCTATCCGCCATTGCCACTGCCTCTTTCAGATTATGGGTAACAAGAATTGTACTATAATCTCCGATGGCAAGCACCCGCTGAACAAGGTCACGCATCCGTGCTGAGGTGGCCTCGTCCAGCGAGGCAAAGGCCTCATCCAGTATCAGCACCTCCGGTTTGACCGCCAACGCACGCGCCAAGGCCACGCGGCGTTGCTGACCCAATGACAACTGATTGGGGAACACATCTGCTCGCTGACCAAGCTCGACCTGTTCCAGCGCTTGTAGCGCCGTTTTCACATCGCAACCAGTGGCGATGGTGATATTGTCCTTCAGGGTGCGCCACGGCAAAAGTGTGGGTTCCTGAAACACGAAACCAACCCGTCCCTTACGTGATATCCGACCGTCAAATTTGCCGTCCAGCCCGGCAACGATACGAGCGAGTGTTGATTTTCCGATCCCCGAAGGGCCGGTCAAGGCAACGATTTCCCCAGCCTCCATGCGCAGCGATATCCGCCCAAGTACCGTCGTGTCACCAAACTGCTTTGAGCGGATGTCAATTTTCATGGCCGCGCCATTTCGATGCAGAGTTTTCCCAAGGCTGGATGATCAGGTATTCAATCAACAGCATGACACCAATGAAACTGAAGGCATAGGCCAGGATATGTCCCACCTCAAACAGCTGGAAATACAGGTGAATCTGAAAGCCGATGCCGTTCGAGCGACCCAAAAACTCGACAACCAGCACGATTTTCCAGATCAGCGCCAGACCTGTGCGCGCAGACGAAGCAAAATGCGGGGCCAGTTGTGGTGCAATCACATGCCGCCATTTTTTCAGACGCGGAATTTCAAATACTGTTGCCATGTCGTCAAGCGTAGGGCTCAACGCCCGCGCGCCTTCACGCATCATCACCGTAATCATCGGAATCTTGTTAATCGCAACGGCCGTAATTGCGGCGACCTCAGTAAGGCCAATCCACAGATAGCAAAGGACGATCACAACTAGGGCTGGCAAATTCAGGAAAATGATAATCCATGAATCGATCCAAGCATCAAAGCCGGGTTTGCGCCCTGCCATAATCCCCAATGCACTGCCCACGCACATGGCCAGCACAAAGGCCGCGGCTACACGCGCCAACGTTGCCGACAGGTGAAACCAGATTTCGCCCGCGACCAGCTCGCTCCAGAAAATTTCGGCGACTGTATCTGGAAACGGCAGGATGGTCCGATCGCCCGTCCCCCATGCCGCCACAATCCACACCGTCCCCAGCAATACAACCGAGGTGGTGCTGACGATCAGACGCCGGGTGTTAGTCGAACGGGCTATAAAAAACTCCTTCGGGAAGTGTCGTGGCACTTCCAACCAGCTTCTCGCCACCCAAATCTGCCATCAAAGCCAGAAATTGTGCTGCTGAGTCCAAGTTTACCGGATCGACAGACGGAATTCCGGCCCTAAATCCGGCCATAAGGGCGGCAAAAGCCGCGTCATCCCCAGCCTTCATGCCCGGGCGCAGTCGGTCCCATTCGGCATCGTCAGTTGCCAACAAATCCTTGGCGGCGCGTGACGCCGCTGCAAAACCGGCCACCAGCTCTGGCTTTTCCCGCAGCAGTTCCCCCTTGACCACGTAGCCCAGCAAAGGGGTCTCAGGGTCCAATCCCAATTCCCGCGTCGCATCCGCAACTGAAACCACTGTTCTGAACCCTTTGGCATCTAGCTTGGCCATAAAGTGCCAGAAATTGATTACGCCGTCAGTTTCGCCCTGAAGCGCAGTTTTGAAGATCAATGGCGGGGCGCCAAACACTTGCTCGGTTCCGCCCTTTAGATCAAATCCTTGGGTTTCCGTGGCATAAGCCTGAAGGATCAGCCAGCTTTTGTCGACCGGCCCGCCGGCAATGCCGATTTTCAGGCCCTGCAGATCAGCCAAGGTTTGCACCGGACTGTCTTCTGCCACCATCAGACCACCAACCGACTTGGAATATGGAATAAATACATAATCCTTGCCCGCTGCGCGCTGTCGCGCCACCCAGATCCAATCCGTCACAATGACGTCCGCTTCACCACTTTGAAATGCAATGGCAGCCGCAGATTTGCCCGCAACTCCCTGAACTTCCATATCAAAGCCGTTGGCATGATCAAAGCCATTGTGACGGATTGTATCCAGCTCCCAGTTGACGGTGCCAAATCCCAACACCGCTACTTTCAGTACCTCAGACGCCGATGCGGCGGAAAATGATCCAACCAGCAATAACAAAGTAATAGTCGCAGACATAAGTCGCATGTTTTGTTCCCAAATACGTTAGAATTTTCTGGGATTGTATACTAGGATTCCAACAACGCAATAAGACTAAAGCTCTATATGAGGGGCGTTGTTGCATGGAGCATGAAGAGTTCGGAACGCGCCCTACCCGAGGCGGATTTCAGGCAGTGCGTTGGAAATTGGGACGGCCAAGTTCAGTCATCCGGTTAAGAATCCGGACGCCAATCGTGGCCTCTGTTTTCTGATTTCCAAAGTTGCGCGCCTGGAGCTTGGGCCCTACGACGGCCTTCCAACGGCCGATCTGCGTCTCAATACGGCTGCGCTGATTGTAGCCGGATGACTTCTGCCAAGCCATTCGACCATGGGCAGTTATGTCTGCAATATGGCGGTCACGAATGCTCGGGTTTTGGGCGGCATCGGGGCACAAAATCGCGTTCTTGGGCGGTGGGATCGTGACCTTGATTGTCGCACCGAAGCGTTCGGTAAGAGCCTCAACCGTTGGCTCGCCATCGTAAGCACCGTCCGCAAGAAATAGGTCAACCGGACCGCCGATCTGATCCAGCAGGCCTGGCAGCGCGGTCTGATCACCAATGCCATCAGCGGTCAAATCAGAGCGGACGATCTGGCCGCTGACAAGGTCAAGCCCAAGGTGTAACTTGCGCCAAGAGCGCCGTTTGCGCTTGGTTTATGCTTTTTCTCCAGCCATTCGCCCTCGCCGAAGATATTTAACCCGGTGCTATCCACGACCAGATGTACTGGTTCGGTGCTTTTGGACAAAGCTTTGGGAGACAAACTCAGCCCATTGCCTCTGCGTGACAAGGTCGTGAAATGCCGCGCTTCGATCTCAACCCCCAGCAGTCCGGCGATGGAGCACATCACGCCTTAGGTTTGCCGCAGTGGTTGCTTGAACACCATGCCAAAGGTCAGGCAAAGCTCAATCGCCAAGTCCGAATAGACAGCCTGGCCGCCAGGCGTCGTACGCGGCGCAGTCGGTCACCCGACGCTTTTGCTTCGGGATCTTGTCGCA
>JASJIO010000009.1:0-26039 GCA_037625035.1 Amylibacter sp. | reverse complement strand
CAAAAGCAAAATTCGATCCTGCCCTTGATGCCGCACTGCGCAAGATGCTGAAAATTCACCTTCCAGCTTAACAATTCGTGCGGCGGTCCAACCGGATCGCCGCATCAAAACGCCGCTTTCTTTTACACCTCAACTATTTATAGTGAACCTGTTAGTTAATTCGCGCAGGGTATCCATCGACATGAGCAAATTTTTCGCAAAGACCGAAGAATCCCTCCCCATAATGCTGTTACGCGCCCGCGAAGCGTTGATGAAACGCATTCGACCTTACCTCACAGAACACGAACTTTCAGAACAACAATGGCGAGTTTTGCGCGTGTTAGACGAAGTTGGCCCCTTGGAGCCGACAGAACTTGGTGAACGCTGCGTGGTTCTCACCCCAAGCCTTACACGTATCCTCGCGATCCTTGAAAAACGCGCAATGATACGGCGCGAACGTCACCCAACTGACAAGCGCAAACAAATCATCCACCTAACCAAAGCAGGCCAAGACCTTATTGCCATCATCGCACCAGAGGCCCGTAAAATTTACGAAGAACTCGAAGAGGCCTTTGGCAAACCCCAGTTGATAAATTTGCTAAACAAACTTTCAAAACTATCCGACTTTTAGCACGCCACCACGAACCGATCGACGATTGCATCGCTGTCACCCAGCGCATTGCCCGCGTCAAAAACAGCATCCCAATCAATCGCCAAAACCGTTTCGCGCGCCATAACATCGCACAAATGCTCTCCACTTGCCGCTGCCTTGGCACATGCGCCCTTAACAATGGCCCGCGCCTCGCTCATCCCCATGTGTTTGGCCAACGCGAAACTCGCTGATTCCGCCATCATTAATCCATTCGTTTCCTCGAAAACAGCTGCCAAAGCACGCTCATCAACCTGCAACGATTCCACCAATTCCAACCCGTGTCGCAGTGCAGCTCCTGTCGCCACAACCAATGACGGCAATGCTAACCACTCCTGCGCCCACGCCGCACCATCACGCTCCTGCGCATGAACCGCCGCACCTGAAATCTGCGCCACCAATCCCTGCCCCTGCCGTGCCAACGCCAACATCGCCTCCGCGCCTGTCGGGTTCGCTTTATGGGGCATCGTGCTCGAACCACCCGCATTGCCAGCGCGAACACCGTCGCCGATTTGCGCAGACAACAACAAATCTTGGGCAATTTTTCCAAGCGAACCACAGATCAACCCGCATAGATTGGCAAATTCCAAAACGCCATCACGCGCCGAATGCCAGGGAATTTCTGCAGCAACCAAGCCCAATTCCTCCGCCATCACATCTGCCAGTTCAAACCCCTTCCCTTCAAACGCAGACAGATTTCCAGACGCGCCACCCAACGACAAAACCAACATCCGTTCGCGCATTTGCTCGAGCCGTGTTCGATGCCGCACAAACGGCATCCCCCAACTGGCAATCCGCGCACCCAGCGCCGTCGGCGTTGCAATTTGATGCCGCGTCCGTGCGCCCATCGGCGTTTCACGGTGCGAAACAGCCTGCATTTTCAATGCCCCTAACAAAGCAACCATCCGCCCATCGAACACATCAAACACGCGCCGCAATCGCAGCACCAACGCCGTGTCCAGAATGTCCTGTGACGTAGCACCTTTGGGAACGAATCCAGAATGCCCCTTGCCCTGCTCGTTCTCCTCCATCGCGGCCACAAAATTTGCTACCAATGACGGCACAACTACACCGTCGCGCGTCATGCCAGCGGCAAGCACACCCGGGTCGATCAAAACCTCTCGCGACATCGCGCTAATTACTGCTGCACTGTCTTGTGGTATCATTCCCAACGTGCCCTGCGCGCTCGCCAATGCACCTTCAACCAGCAACATCGCCCGCACTTTGGCACTGTCCGAAAACAAAACCGATAGTTCGCTGTCTCCAAATAACCCTTTGGTCATCTGCCCATCTGCCAGTGAAATCGCCATATCGTTCACCCTCGTGATCAATCACCGTCAATTTAACCCAATGAGTGCGTGCTGACCATCCGATAAACCGCGCCAAACCGCAAACGCGCCAATGTTACGGGCTGACCGTTCAACCACGTCATCCGTTCAGTGCAAAACACTGGCTCGCCCTCGGCCACGCGCAGGGCCTGTGCCACCCAACCAGAGGCTGCCTCTGCACTAAACGCGACCTCTACATCCGTGAACGGCACTTCGCGCACCAACCAGCCGTTAGGGCCTTCGCTCATAAAATCTGCCGCCAAAACGCGCGGCACAACCTCCGCATTGATCCAACGATCCTCAACCTGAAACGGCGCGGCATCCGCCTTGTGCAAACACCTAACATGCACAACCTCGGCAACGTTCAAATCCAACCGCGCAGCCAACCAATCAGGCGTCGCAATCACCTCTCGTGATAACAATTTGTATCCGTATTCCGCCCCGCTCGCGGCTACTTCTTGTGCAACCATCGGCATCTCAAACCGCGCATGGCGCACGGGTGCTGCCCGCACTCGCGTCCCTGCCTTGCGCCGCCGTTCAATCACGCCCTCATCAGATAATTCTTTCATCGCGCGGCTGACGGTGGCTCGCGCCACACCAAATTCCACAGCCAATTCCAACTCATTTGGCAACAATGCACCCGGCAACAAATCACCACTGCGAATGCGTGCCAACAACGCACCGTGAATATCGCGATACCCCATCAAAGATCCGCCACCAGCTGCGCAACCGCCACGCGGTACCGCGCCTCGACTGCCTCTCGCGCCACATGCCGCCCGCCATGCACCATATGGCGCCCACCAGACCAAACATCCGTGACAACGCGATCATCCGCCGCAAAACACAACCCATCCAACAGCTTATCATCCCCCAGCGCACACAGGCTGACATCAAAACTGTCCACTGCGACCAAATCCGCCAACGCTCCAACGAGAATTTCACCCGCATCACGCCCTACCGCTTGCGCGCCACCCTTGGCCGCTCCCAGATACAGCGTTTCGCCGACCGATCCTTCGCCCACAACCATCACATTGCGCTCCACATCGCGCAGGCGTTGCGAATATTCCAACGTCCGCAATTCCTCGGTTAATGAAATCCGCACATTGCTGTCTGATCCGACACCAAACGCGCCACTTGCATTCAGGTAAGTAGGCCCGTTAAATGGCCCATCTCCCAAATTCGCCTCTGTAATCGGACATAACCCTGCAACCGCCCCTGATCGTGCCAATCCCAATGTTTCTGCCTGCGTCATATGCGTCGCATGGATCATGCACCACCGCGCATCCACATCCAAATTATCCAACGCCCAGGCCACCGGCCGCGCTCCAAGCCACGCTTCAATCTGTTCCACCTCGGCTGGCTGCTCCGCGATATGCATGTGCACGGGCCCAGCAGAAACGGCCGCTAAAACAGCCGCCAAATCCTCGGGCGAGCTTGCACGCAGAGAATGAGGCGCAATCCCAACACGCCCATCTTGCAATCTAGAAACTGCCTTTCGCGCGCCATCAACCAAATCCAAATATTGCGACACATCATTGCCAAATCGCAATTGCCCGCCCGCCAACACCTGCTTTTGTGCCCCTCCGTAAGAATACAAAACAGGCAACAGCGTTAGCCCAATTCCCGTTGTTTCCGCCGCCGCCGCGATCCGCCCCGATAACTCCGCCACATCGTCATACCGCGCACCACCTGCACGGTGATGCACATAATGAAATTCGCCAACGCTGGCATATCCTGCCTCTTGCATCTCAACAAAAACCAACGCTGCAATCGCCTCGACCTGTTCTGGCGTCAAACGATCCAAAAACCGATACATCAACGTGCGCCAAGTCCAAAAACTTTCGCGCCCAGCGGCACGAAATTCGGTCATCCCCGCCATCCCACGCTGAAACGTATGGCTGTGCAAATTCGCAATCGCAGGTAATACTGTGTCAACGGATACATCACCAAAAGATGCCCCAACTTCGATCGCAGTAATACGGCCATCTGAGACCTTAATCGCCACATTATTGGCCCAACCATACGCCAATCGCGCTCGTTTCGCAAAGATCAAAGTCATCTTGACACCTTTATGTATAGACATAATAGTCATACGCAAAGAACTACACCCAAGGCAAGCACAGACACATGGACTACAACTTAAGCACCGAAAAAAACCCGCTCCCATATTCCCCGTTTAAAGCCTGCACTGTCCCACGTCCCATCGGTTGGCTATCTACTGTTTCGACAGATGGTATCTGCAACCTAGCCCCTTATTCACAATGGCAAAACCTTACTTTTGATCCACCAATGGTGATGTTTGCCGCCAACCAATACCCTGACGGACGACGCAAAGACACCGTTCGCAACGCCGAAGAAACAGGCTGGTTCGTTTGGAACATGGCCACCTATGAACTGCGCGAAGCCGTCAATAAATCCGCGCAAGCATTTGACTCTGATATCGACGAATTTGATCATGCTGGCATAACAAAACAGGCCGCAAAACAAGCCCCAGGGCCGATGGTCGCCCAAAGCCCCTGTCACTTTGAATGTTCCTACATCTCCACCCATCGCCTCCCTGGAAACTCCCCAGTTGGAACCGTTGATATCGTCTTTGGGCGCGTCGAACATATCCATGTTGCTGATCACGTACTCACGCCCGACGGCAAACTCGATATCCCAAAAATTCGCCCCATCGCACGCATGGGATATTATGATTATGCCGTAATCGACGACGTCTTTGAAATGCGTATCCCGGGCGCAGGTGCCGCCGCAGACGGCCTCGAAGGCAAAGCCTAACGCCCGCTTTCTTTTTCGCAAAAATACTTCCGTCGGAGCCAAGTGATCTAAATTGGCACTCCAAAAATAATATTATGACTAGACATAATAACGCAAACACGCCTAAATTTCCACATCCACATTCTCAGGGGAATCAATGGTCGTCTCTGTCCTTACAAACTGCACCGCCGCCTGCCTCGCCGCAGGCGAAACACCTTATGATCTGATCGAAAATGCGGCCATCGTACTCGACGGAAAGTTCATCGCGTGGGTCGGCCCTGCAGCCAACCTCCCCTCTGAATACGCGCACGTATCAAAACACGATCAAAACGGCGCACTCCTCACCCCCGCCCTAATTGACTGCCACACCCACATTGTTTGGGGCGGCAATCGCGCCCGCGAATTTGAAATGCGCCTCAACGGAGCAGGCTACGAGAAAATCGCCCGCGCGGGTGGTGGCATCCTCTCCACAGTCACCGCGACACGGGATGCCTCCCTCAAATCCCTCATCGACAGCGCGCTCCCGCGCGTAGACACGCTAATCGCCGAGGGCATGACAACCATCGAAATCAAATCAGGCTACGGCCTTGATCTTGAAACCGAACTCAAGATGCTCCGCACCGCCCGCACCATTGAGCGCCTTCGTCCAATCCGCGTAAAAACCAGCTTTCTGGGCGCGCATGCCGTCCCCCCAAACACCGACGCAGACACCTACATCGACGACATCTGCATCCCTGCCCTGCGCGCAGCACACGCCGAAAACCTCGTGGATTGTGTTGATGGTTTTTGCGAAGGTATCGCCTTCACGCCTGACCAAATCGCCCGCGTGTTTGACGTTGCAACATCCCTGGATCTACCCGTCAAACTCCACGCCGAACAGCTTTCAAACCTCTGCGGCACTGCGCTGGCTGCCAGCTACGGCGCGCTGTCTGCCGATCACATCGAATACCTCGATCAATCAGGCGTCGATGCAATGGCTGCAGCTGGCACAATCGCGGTCGTCCTGCCAGGCGCATTCTACACCCTGCGCGAAACACAACTCCCACCTTTTGCCGCCCTTCGCGCTGCAAACGTTCCCATCGCACTCGCAACTGATGCAAACCCCGGCTCCTCGCCACTGACCTCACTCCTCCTCACGCTCAACATGGCCTGCACCCTATTTCGCCTCACCCCAGAGGAGGCCCTGCGCGGCGTCACCCAAAACGCCGCCCGCGCCCTCGGCCTTACCGATTGTGGTGAGATCGTCGCAGGAAAACGTGCCGACCTTGCCGTTTGGAACGTCGAACACCCTGCCGAACTTGCCTATCGCATCGGCTTTAACCCCTTGGAAAAACGTATTTTTGCAGGCCAATTATGATCCTTACCCCTGGTGCAACTACACTTGCACAGCTCTCAAAGCTCTTCAACAAGGACACAGCTGCGACGCTCGATTTATCTTGCAAACCCGCAGTGGAACGCGCCGCAGAACGCATCAAACGCGCGGCCAAATCGAACGAAGCCACCTACGGCGTCAACACTGGTTTTGGCAAACTCGCCAGCATGAAAATCGCCCCCGAGGACACCGAAACCTTGCAACGCAACCTCATCCTGTCGCACTGTTGCGGCGTCGGCGATCCCATCCCCACATCCCACTCTCGCCTGATGATGACCCTCAAACTCCTCTCACTTGGGCGTGGCGCATCGGGCGTGCGCTGGCAGTTAATCGAACTGATCCAAGACATGCTAGCCGCGGGCGTCACGCCCATCATCCCAGCCCAAGGGTCCGTCGGCGCGTCTGGCGATCTCGCCCCACTGGCCCACATGGCCGCAACAATGATCGGCGAAGGCGAAGCAGAACTAAACGGCAAACGCATGCCCTCCGCCGATGCTCTCGCAAAAGCAAACCTCACCCCCATCGTCCTTGGCGCAAAAGAGGGTCTCGCTCTGATCAATGGCACCCAATTCTCCACCGCCCTCGCCCTTATCGGCCTGTTTGGCACATGGAACGCCGCACAAAACGCGCTGCTAATTTCAGCCATGTCAACAGACGCGATCATGGGCAGCACCGCACCCCTGCAACCAGAAATTCACGCCCTTCGCGGCCATCGCGGCCAAATCGAAGCCGCCGACACAATGCGCGCACTTCTAGCGGGTTCAGAAATCCGCGAAAGTCATATTGAGGGCGACACCCGCGTCCAAGATCCTTACTGCATCCGCTGCCAACCCCAAGTCACGGGTGCCGCGCTCGACATCCTGCGCCAAGCAGCCACAACCCTCGAAATCGAAGCAAACGCTGCCACCGACAATCCCCTCGTGCTTAACGATGCGGACCTCATCGTTTCTGGCGGTAATTTCCACGCCGAGCCCGTCGGTTTTGCCGCTGATATCATCGCGCTCGCCCTGTCAGAAATTGGCGCAATCGCACAGCGCCGCGTCGCCCTGATGGTCGATCCGACGCTCAGTTTCGACCTCCCGCCTTTCCTCTCACCTGAGCCGGGCCTCAACTCGGGCCTGATGATTGCCGAGGTCACAACCGCTGCTTTAATGTCTGAAAACAAACACTTGGCCAACCCGTGCGTCACCGATAGCACGCCCACATCTGCAAACCAAGAAGACCACGTTTCAATGGCCGCCCACGGCGCACGCCGCCTTACTCCGATGGTGAAAAACCTCAACACCATCCTTGGCGTGGAACTGCTGTGCGCCGCCCAAGGCGTGGAATTTCGCGCGCCCCTAAAAACAAGCGACGCCTTGCAAAACACCATCCAAATCTTGCGAAAATCAGTCCCACCTCTTGAACAAGACCGATACCTCGCGCCAGATATCGAAACCGCCAGCAAACTCGTAAGTTCTGGCGCATTCACGTCTGCCCAATCCAACTTGCCGATCCTGTAAGGAGCCTTAATGTGAATGATCGTAAAAACGCCCGCGACATCTATCCGCCAACTGGCCCAGATTTGACCGCCAAATCTTGGATGACCGAAGCACCGATGCGCATGTTGATGAACAATTTGCATCCCAACGTGGCCGAAAACCCACATGAACTGGTGGTTTACGGCGGCATTGGGCGCGCTGCGCGCACTTGGAAAGATTTCGACGCGATGGTCGCCACGCTCAAAGATCTCGAAGAAGATGAAACCATGATCGTGCAATCAGGGCGCCCCGTTGCCGTGATCAAAACCCAGGTTGATGCGCCCCGTGTACTGATCGCCAACTCTAACCTTGTGCCGCGTTGGGCCACTTGGGATCACTTTAACGAGTTGGATAAAAAGGGCCTGATGATGTACGGTCAAATGACAGCTGGCTCGTGGATTTACATCGGCGCGCAAGGCATCGTGCAAGGAACTTATGAAACTTTTGTCGAGGCAGGCCGACAACATTACGATGGCGATCTGACAGGAAAATGGATCCTAACAGGTGGCCTTGGTGGCATGGGCGGCGCACAACCTTTGGCGGCTGTTTTCGCAGGCGCATCCTGCCTCGCGGTGGAATGTAATCCCGAGAGCATCGATTTCCGCCTGCGCACGAAATACCTCGACGAAAAGGCGGATACGCTCGACGAAGCGCTTGCGATGATCGACAAATGGACCAAAGTGGGCGAGGCGAAATCAGTCGGCCTGTTGGGCAACGCCGCTGATGTTTTCCCAGAATTGGTGAAACGCGGCATCCGTCCCGACATGGTTACCGATCAAACCTCTGCGCACGATCCCATCAACGGCTATCTTCCCCAAAATTGGACGATGGCGCAGTGGCGTGACAAACGGGAATCCGATCCAAAATCCGTGGAAAAAGCCGCCCGCGCTTCGATGAAAACTCAAGTCAAAGCAATGGTTGACTTCCACAACCTCGGGATTCCAACGCTCGATTACGGCAACAACATTCGCCAAGTTGCACTGGAAGAAGGCCTCACTGATGCCTTCGCGTTCCCTGGTTTTGTCCCCGCCTACATCCGCCCCCTCTTCTGTCGCGGCGTCGGCCCGTTCCGCTGGGTCGCCCTGTCTGGAGATCCCGAGGATATCTACAAAACAGACGCCAAGATGAAGGAATTGTTCCCCAAAAACAAACACCTACACAATTGGATCGACATGGCGCAAGAACGCATCGCCTTCCAAGGTTTGCCCGCCCGCATTTGCTGGATCGGCCTTGGAGATCGTCACAAAGCAGGCCTCGCCTTCAACGAAATGGTACGCACGCGCGAACTTTCTGCACCCGTCGTTATCGGGCGCGATCATCTTGATTCAGGTTCTGTCGCCTCTCCGAACCGTGAAACAGAATCCATGAAAGACGGCTCTGATGCCGTGTCTGATTGGCCGCTTCTGAACGCAATGATCAACACTGCATCTGGCGCAACATGGGTTTCCATCCACCACGGCGGCGGTGTTGGCATGGGCTTTTCACAACACGCAGGCATGGTCATCTGTGCGGATGGCACCGATGAAGCCGCACGCCGATTAGAACGGGTTTTGTGGAACGATCCTGCCTCTGGTGTCTGGCGTCACGCAGATGCAGGTTATGCAGAAGCCGTTGAGTGCGCGCGCGAAAACGGCCTCCGCCTTCCTACAATTTTGGGGAACTAATCAAATGTTCTTAAACAACGCATGGTACGTCACAGCATGGGACAGCGAAATCAAAAATACTCTTCAACAAGTCCTCGTGCTTGGTAAAAAAAATCTGTATTTTTCGCAACGAAAGTGGAGAAGTCATTGCCCTTGACGATGCCTGCCCGCACCGCAAATTGCCGCTGTCCAAAGGGTGCATCAAGGGCGACACAGTTGAATGCGGCTACCACGGCCTAACGTTCGATTCCGCGGGTCAATGCGTTTGGGCACCCGTCACCGGGCGTATCCCATCCAACGCACGCGTCCACGCCTATCCCATCCACGCTAAATACGGCCTCATCTGGATTTGGATGGGCAACCCCGTTCTTGCCGATCCAGAAGATATTTTTAAAATCGAAAACTACGGCAACCCCGATTGGGGCATCCATCGGGGCGACGCGATGGAGTTGCAGTGCAACTACCTTTTGATGACCGACAACCTGCTTGATCCGACCCACGTCGCTTGGGTTCACGCAGGATCGTTTGCACAAGACGCCACCAAAGACACGCCACTGCGCATCACCAAAGGCGAAAACGATATCACGGTGCATCGCTGGATGATGGACGTGGAACCAGCGCCATTTTACAAAAAAGTCGTCCCCTTCAGCGGCAATTGTGATCGTCTTCAACATTATGAGGTTCGCTATCCCAGCCACGCCCTAATCCGCGCGGTGTTCACACCTGCAGGTACAGGCGGGCCAGATGGCCCCTTGCACAAAGACGTTTTCATCATGGACAGCTACAATTTCATGACGCCGACCTCAGCCACCGAAACCCGCTATTACTGGTTCCAACTGCGCAATATTCGACCCGATGATGCTGCCTTGTTCCAGATGATGACCGAAGACGTCCAACACGCATTCGAGGAAGACCGCGATGTTCTAAACGAGGTTCAAATCGGCATGTCCGAAAAAACCACGCCCCATATCGACCTTCCGATTGACGGCGGACAACTGCGGTTCAGGCGGCAACTCGAAGCGATGATCGCTGAGGAAGCAATGGTGGATGAAAGAATGCAAGGCTAGCAATATCCAACGGACGTTACGGCGAAGTTGACGCCTCCACTGGTTTGGTTTCCTTTGATTCCATCGGCTATTTTCAAACCTTTCGTGAAAAGGAATATCCATGGGACGCGCTTGGCCAATCCTCATTGTACTTGGTTTTTGCCAATTCTGCGCCAGTTGGGGGTCTCTTGCCCTTATCGCGGTGCAAATTGAAATGCGCGCGGGTTTGGGCATTACTGCTTCAGATATCGCCGCCCTTATCTGGGTATTTTCCTTGTCACTTGCGCTTGCTGCGCTGGTCGCGCAGGTCCTTATCGGCCATTGGCAACGCCGCATCGTGCTTTTGGCCTCTTTGCTTCTCCTCGCAGTTGGCGCCATCGCGTTGGGGTTTGCGCAAAGTTGGGAACAAGCCATGATCGCGCGCATACTGATGGCCCTTGGCGCCGCTTCGGTAATGCCAACTGCCTCTGTCATTGCCGCCTCAGTTGTAGCCCCAGAACAACGCCCAGCCGCCATGTCCGTCGTCTTTGGCGGCCTCACAGCCTCGCTTGTTATCGCGATGCCCATCTCAAGCGCAGTGGCAGAAGCAGCAGGTTGGCGCGCCGCGTGGTTCGTCGCAGGTGGCGCGGCCCTTACCGCAGCTCTTGGCGTAACCTTCGGCGTGCGCACCAGGGTAACGGGAACACGCGCCTCCATCGCAGCCATGATCACAGTTCTGTCCAATCGCGCAACAGGGCTCACCATCGCAACCACCGCGCTCCTGATCTGCGGCGGCTTTATCACCTATTCAATGATCGCTTTCTGGTTTGTCGAGGTCGGGGGCGCACCCCGTACCGCACTAACATCCGCGCTCCTGATCTCTGGAATCGCATCCGTGATCGGCAACGCATTCTCATCCCACATCGTGCGCCTATTTGGTCGCGAAGGCACAATTTTCGCGGGCCTCGCATTCACCCTGTTTTGTTTCTTGATCCTCTGGGCAATGCCACAATTCTACCTGATGTCCTACCCAGCATTCGTCTGTTTTGGAGTCGGATGGGCGCTCTGCCTTGCTCCACTTCAAGCCCGATTGATGGAAACCGCTGGGCCCCTTGCACAACTAGCCCTCGCACTAAACGCCTCCGCTTTCTTTGGCGGCCAGGGCCTCGGCGCAATGGGCGGCGGTTTTGTCTACGAAACCTTCGGCCCCGTTGTTTTGCCCTTGGCCTCGCTTGTCGTTCTGGCACTCACAATGCTTATTTTTACCGTTTCACGACGCGCCTAATCTGTCGGCGGGTCTTTCTGTCCGAACCTCAAAGCCTTATTCGTTAGGTCTGGGAAAATTTTTCACCACGTCCAAAAAAAATTGCTAAACTCCTCTGACCATTCTCCTAATTTTTAGGCCACTCGAAGATGGAATTTGATCGCGAACTTATCTCAAACGGCAATCAAATGGAAAAAGTCGTCGGCTTCAGTCGCGCCGTTCGGGTTGGTCCATTTATTTCGGTCGGGGGCACAGCCCCGGTCGATGCAAACGGCAAAACTGTCGGCGTCGGCGATGTGGCTGCCCAAACGCGCCAATGCATCGAGGTCATCAAAGCCGCTCTAGAACAGGCTGGCTCTGGCTTGCACTATGTCGTGCGCACCCGCGTGATCCTCACCAACATCGACATGCGCAAAGAATACTTCCTAGATGCCCGTCCAGTTGACACGATCATGGCCATAGATCGTTTTGTTAACCCGGAATGGTTGGTTGAATTAGAAGCGGATGCAATAATCACGGGCTGGACTGGATACCCCCGCGCATGCCCCTTGCCACGCAACATAATCCCCGCCTAATCTCGCATTCATGGATTACATCGCAAAAATAGACGCCGAGACGTGGAATTTCATCAACAAAACTGGTGAATACTATCCCCCTGAAACCATCACCTATACCGTTGATCAGCAACGCGAAATCTATGATCGCATGTGTCGCGCCTTCTTTCAGGGCTATCCCGACGGCGTCACTGCAACCGATCACCACATCGGCGCAATTCCAACACGCCAATACACAACTGGCGATGCCCCCGCGACCGTCATGTATTTTCACGGAGGCGGCTTCGTCGTTGGCGGGTTAGACTCCCACGATGACGTTTGCGCCGAAATTTGCGATCGAACGGGCCTCAACGTCGTTTCCGTAGATTACCGCATGGCCCCAGAACACAAACATCCAGCCATGTACGACGACTGTTTAGCAGCATCCAAACACATCCTTGCCACAACCACACTCCCGATCCTACTGGCAGGTGACAGCGCAGGTGGTAACCTCGCCGCCGTGGTTTCCCGCACCCTGCGCGGCGATCCCCGCCTGATCGGCCAAGTCCTGATTTACCCGGGCCTTGGCGGTGACATTGACGCGGGTTCATTCATTGAACACGCCAACGCGCCCCTTCTCACTCGCGACGAAATCGTGTTTTACGAAGGCATCCGTTACGCGGACGGGATCAAACCTGAAAACGATCCCACAGCCGTCCCGCTCCAAGACATCACCTTCGCAAACCTCCCACCAACCGTTATTTTCTCGGCGGAATGCGACCCCATCACAGACGGTTGCCGCCTTTACCGCGACGCCCTTTCCACAGCGGGCGTCAACGTCGATTGGCATAACGAATTGGGTCTCGTCCACGGCTACCTTCGCGCTCGAACAACCGTAAAGCGCGCGCGCGACAGCTTCGATCGCATCATCGCCGCACTTTCCGCCTTGTCCAAAAATGAGTGGCCATACGCCGAATGACCAAACTCATCTGGCTCAGCGACTCACATTTTACTGCCAATGGATTGGCCCTAGGCCACGATCCTCGCATCCGCCTGCAAGCCGCAATTGTTTTCATTAACAGCCACCACAATGCCGCAGATTGTTGCATCATCTCAGGCGACCTCGTTAATCGAGGCTCCGATAAAGACTACGCCGCGCTTGCCAAAACCGTGAAATCCCTCACTGTTCCGCTTCTCCCAATGGGGGGAAACCACGACGACCGCGCAAAATTGCGCAGCCATTTCCGATTGCCTCAAACGGCTATGCCCGACTTCGTCCAGTACAGCGTAACCACACCAAACGCCCAAATTCTCTGCCTCGACACTCAAAAAACGGGCAGCGATGCGGGGGAGTTTTGCCCTGATCGATCCAACTGGCTCGAAATCCACCTTACCCAAAACCCAGAAACACCAACTTACCTGTTCATGCATCATCCGCCACGTCCCCTTGGCCTCCCAATGCAAGACGCCGATTGCATGGAAAACGGCAAAGCATTCCACGACTTGCTCGCACGGCACCGCCTAATCAAACACCTGTTCGTTGGCCACGTTCATCGCCCCGTCACTGGCACCATGAACACCATCCCCTTCGCCACCATGCGCTCCGTTTTGTACCAAGCTCCGCCGCCAATCCCAGATTGGAACTGGGACACATTCGCCCCAGCTGCCGAGGCTCCACAACTCGGCGTCCTCACCATGGACGGGCTTGATTGCCACCTCCACTACACCCAATTTTGCGACTTTCAGACAGGAACCTAAACCATGCGCGATCCACGTTTTGACATCCTGTTTGAACCCGTCCAAATCGGCCCACACACCACCCGAAACCGCTTTTACCAAGTGCCCCATTGCACCGGCATGGGCTATCGTCACCCCAACGCCGAAGCCGCCCATCGCGGTGTCAAAGCCGAGGGCGGCTGGGGCGTGGTTTCCACCCAAGAAACCGAAATCCATCCCACATCCGATTTATCCCCCGCAAACGAAGCCCGACTTTGGTCCGACAAAGACATCCCTGCCCTGCGCCTGATGACAGACGCCGTTCACGAACACGGCTCCCTCGCCGCCGTTCAACTTGTCCACGGCGGCTCACATTCTCCCAACCTCTATTCGCGCGAAACCGCAATCGCACCGTCACCAACCCCGATTGATTGGGGCGGCCCGCTACAAGCCCGCGAAATGGACCTCACCGATATCCGCGCTCTTCGTGGCTGGTACGTGGACGCTGCAAAGCGCGCCAAAACTGCGGGTTTTGATATCGTCTACGCCTACGCAGGCCACGACATGACGATCCTCCAGCACTTCTTATTATCACGTCACAACCACCGCACCGATGAATATGGTGGCAGCTTTAAAAACCGCCTCCGCCTGTTTCGCGAAGTGGTCGCAGACCTGAAAGACGCCGTTGGCGACACCTGCGCCATCGCCATCCGCCTTGCCGTAGATGAACTGATGGGCAGCGACGGAATAGAACATGAAAATGAGGGCCGCGACGTCATCGAAGCCCTCGGCGAAGAACCTGATCTGTGGGATGTGAACCTGTCAGATTGGTCAAACGACAGCCAAACATCGCGTTTCGCCAAGGAAGGTTTCCAAGAACCCTACACCGCCTTCGTGAAATCCGTCACCA
The DNA here is from genome assembly GCA_037625035.1 of Amylibacter sp. Taxonomy (GTDB): domain Bacteria; phylum Pseudomonadota; class Alphaproteobacteria; order Rhodobacterales; family Rhodobacteraceae; genus Amylibacter. Next base: position 11,343 of record JASJIO010000009.1, on the reverse strand, counting down.
CTAAACCCGTTGTCGGTGTTGGCCGCTACACATCGCCTGACACGATGGTTCGCCTTATCAAATCTGGACACCTCGATCTTATCGGCGCAGCCCGCCCGTCAATTGCGGACCCGCACCTGCCGCGCAAAATCAACGAGGGCCGCATCAACGACATTCGCGAATGTATCGGCTGCAACATCTGCACTGCAGGCGACAACACCAACGTCCCCATGCGCTGCACTCAAAACCCTACTGTTGGCGAAGAATGGCGGCGTGGCTGGCACCCAGAACGGGTCAACACATTAAAATCAAACGAGCAACACCTAATTATCGGCGGCGGCCCCGCAGGGCTAGAGGCCGCGCGCACGCTTACCCAACGCGGCGCTGACATAACCCTCGCCGAAGCCCGCGAAACATTCGGCGGCCGCGTCACGCTAGAATCCAGCCTCCCCGGCCTTGCGGAATGGGCCCGCGTGCGCGATTGGCGCCTCGGACAACTCAACGACAAACCCAACGCGCAACTGTTCACCCAATCCCCGCTTACCGCCGACGACATCCTCGCGTATGGCATCCCCAACGTTGCGCTGGCCACAGGCAGCACATGGCGCTCCGACGGCGTTGGCCGTACCCACAAACGCGCGCTCCCATACCTCGACGCACCCAACCTCTTCTCCCCCGACACGCTCATGGCAAACGGGCCGGATCGACTCCCCCAAGGCCCCATTGCGATCTTCGACGACGATACCTTCTACCTTGGCTCCGTCCTTGCGGAACTGGTCACCAACACAGGGCGCGAAGTCTTGTTCATCACGCCGAGCGCAATCGTTGCGCCGTATTCAGAAAACACGCTGGAACAAGCCCGCATCCAATGCCGCCTTATTGAGCTGGGCATCAAAATACTCCCCCTAACAAAACTCGCAAACCTCACGACAGGCACAATCACCACCGCCTGCATCTACACAGAAAAACAAGCCACCCACGCCTGCGCCGCCTTAATCCCCGTCACCATGCGCCTGCCGAACAATCAACTCTGGCACGACCTGAACGCGCGCAAATCCGAATGGGCAGACGCAGGTCTAAAATCCGTTACAAGAATAGGCGACTGCTACGTCCCCGGCCTCATCGCACTGGCAACGCAGGCGGGCTATCGGTACGGAGCGGAGTTTGGGGAGGCAGAGCTGGAGCCAAAACGCGAGGTGTTTGTGGGTGGTGGTTTTCAGGCCTAAACCTGCAAAAATCACCTTCCTTCAGAATAGGGAGGCTTTAGACGAGCACCATTCAAAGTATGCGTACAACACGCACAATAGGGACGCATGTTTTCGGCCGTCACATCTGGATCAACCACTGCTAAAACCGTCTGGTCATCAACATACAGTCCACTAAAATACGAGCTTTCCCCCGATCTGAAAACCTGTTGCCTCGCAGATAAATCTGGCGCGACCATCCACCAAATAGGCGCTTCTTGGTCCAACCTTGAAACAGCTTCGAAATAAACATCGTCCCAGTTTTTACCGACCCGCGACAAAAGAAATTTGAACAGCGGAGTGTAATCATACCCATGCCGTTGCCCCGAATGCATCGACCCTCGCGAATGTGCACCTTTCAAAGCAGCTTTCGTATGCCGCTCCCATTTGGCCTTTGCACCCGATCCGTGCTTAAATCCGTGCGTTCTGGTGTTAACGGACCGAAACAACGGTTTTTCTCGCCCCTCATTCCAAAAACACCTCACCTTTCATCGTGCTCGGCACCTCAGCCCCCATCAACGACAAGATCGTCGGCGCCAATTGCACCTGCTCCAACACAGCCTCGCGGTCTGGCCCCTCAGCATCGCCAAAATAATACAGCGCAAACTCTTGCTGCAATTCTGATCGCCCACCGTGATGCCCGCGTTCATCTTGACCATGATCCGCTGTTACGATCACGTCATACCCCGCCACACGCCATTTCGGAATAAACGGCGCTAGCATCTCATCCATAATGAAACACGCCGCGTCCATTTCTTCGCTTTCATGAAAAAACCGATGCCCCATGCTATCGAGCGTACAAGTGTGCAGCATCCCGTAATCCAGCCCAAATCGCAGGCATAGATTGGTCAAAGAGCCAAACAAATCCAGATCACACGGCGTCATCTGATTGTTATGCCCATACCCCGTCATCGTATGAAAACGGCCATGATTAATGGTTTTGCTCTCAGGTTCATCGTATTCGACATCGCGCACGTTATCAAAAGGATGACGGTTGAAAAATTCTGACCAAAAAGAATGCGCAACCGCCCCCGTCAAACCGCCCGCACGGCGGACCTCAGAAAACACATCGGGATCGTTCAATCGAAACACATTGCCGTTGCCCGTACACCCATGCTCAGCTGGCACTACGCCTGTGTGAATAGACGCATAACAGCTTGCAGAAATCGACGGCAGCACGCTGCGCATTTTCCACTTTCGCGCATTACCCGCATCTACGTGGCCTTCCAAATTGCCAAACAACCGCCCCCAATTGCGCCACGGAACTCCGTCCAAAATGATCAACAGAACCTTACGTTTCATACCCGCGACTCCCTTGTGAAGGCCATACCAGCTAACATCGAAAATCGCGGGCAAACAACACCTGTTTAACGCTTGCGCGGCGGCCCTTTCAGGTGTTCGCTGTAACACTGCTTCAATCTGCACCATCACATCTTTTGGTAATGGCCCAAACTCCAGCGCCCCCGCATTTTCAATCACCTGTAAAGGCGTTTTTGCACCAGGCACGGGAAACGAACGATCCGAAATAGCCAACAACCAATACAACGCCCCTTGGGTCAAGCTCCGCCCGCCCATTTGCAGCAATTCACAAACGGTTTCCAGACGCGTCACATAATCAGTCGAGGCCGCACCGCCCTGAAAATCATCCCGCCGTGAATTGTCCATCGCGCGAACATCAACGGCTGGCACACCCACCCCACTTGAATATTTCCCCGTCAAAACACCCATCGCAAGCGGCGAACGGATCAATCCAACCGCGCCCATCTGCTCCACAACGTTCCGCACTGACGGCACATCTATCATCACATTCACCGCATGTTCAACAGCTACAAGCCCAGGCAAATCACGCATTTCCAGGGCCCGCGCCCCAAAATCAGTGCTCCAGCCATACCCTCCAATTTTCCCAGCAATCCGCGCCGCTTCCATCGCCTCAAAAATCGGTCGCGCAACCCCTACTTCCAGATCATTCAGATGCAACATCATCACATCCAGATGATCCCGCCCAAGCCGCTTTAGACACGCATCAATCGCAGGCATCGCGTCGGCAGGATCGGTCTGATTTTCCCACATCTCCTTTGTGGCCTCATCAATCCGCGTTCCCAACTTACTTACGATCACCACGTCATCGCGCCCTTTCAACGCGCCGCCCAGTAACCGCTCGCTGTGCCCTGCGCCATACGCCGCCGCTGTGTCAAATAACGTCACCCCTGCATCCAACGCGGCGTGGCTCGTGCGCACCGAACTTGCATCGTCGACACCCGAAAACCCCACTGAAACAACATCCGCAAACATTGGCCCGCCAATCGCCCAACATCCCATTCCAATCCGCGCCGTCTTTTTTCCAACGATTTCCATGTCATTCTCTTGTTTAAATTGCTCGCAATATCCGATCCAATCCTTTGCAAATGAATGAAATGAATTGGGATGACCAGAAACTGTTCTGTGCATTTTGCAGGCTACGCCACAACGCCCGACACCACTGATTGGATCAAGGCCGTTGGCAACACCCCCTCCACGCGTTGGCTCGCCGCACAACCAAACACCATCACAGCAGCCGAGGTCACTTCACCAAGAAATGCCCTAGACCTAGCGCATTGGCATCGGACGCGTGGTTTTGCCGACATTTATCGGCAACGCAGATAAAACCCTGCGCCAAACCACTCCAATTATTTCAGAATTAGATCACGACCAATGGCTCGTCGCGCACCAAGACGAACGTTTGACGCCGCCTGTACGCGCTATGATCGACAGGCTTTATCAAGTTATGGAAACTTTGCCGAGCTAGGGCGTTTTTTGCCCACCTGCCAGTTTGCGAACCCATCCGACCACCAAGCCAAGCAATGTTGCCCCAAGCATAAAGAACCCGAATGAAATGCACAGCAGCGCGTAACACTGAACCGCCCATTCCACTGCAATTTTGGCGCACGCATAAACGCGATTTCCCGCACAGTTGCCCCAGCACGTTCAACCAGAGTCAGTCTTACCGTACAAATTCAAACTCGCTATCAAATTCACCAACCGACACGCCCAAGTTCTGTATCTGTGTTTCCAAATCAAGTATTCGCGTTTCCAAAGCAATCAAATCTGCCAATTCTGCATCACGTTGTTTTAACGCCACCAAATTGTCACTTGATTTTCTCAGGCTCGTTTGTTTCGCGACCAAAGTGCGATACTCGTTTATTTTATATACCTTATTTACCTGAAAACCAATGGCGCGACCAACGTTCCACAGCTCCGTTATCACGCTGTCAAATCGGTCAGGACGAACGCCAAAGGCCCGCTGTACCTGCCACTACCCTTTCAGACCAAACGCCTTTTCATGCTGGATCAACGCCTCTGCCGATTTACCAATTGCACGTACTTTTACCTCATCTGCTTCAAAATCTCTCAATGCTATTCTCAGCGTCGCAATCTTTTCAAACCGTTGATCGACCGACGCCGGCCCCACGCTTGCCACGCCCTTTTTCTGCCCTGCATAATTCCGCTTTGACAGTTCGAACCCATACCCAGAAAAACCATCAATCGGCCTCTGGTTAACTACCGTGCCGTTGGGTTCTGTGACGTAACCATAGCTCAGGCGAAACAGAAACATCGCTGCAAACCCGATCAGAAAAACCCCAAACCAAGACGCAAAACTACGTTTCATCAAATTTCCCCTGACACAATTTCAAAGACCACAAAATCCGTTAATAATATACAATGCTGGCAGGATCGTTCCGACCGTTATTGCGATCAAAAAGCCCAGCTATGGCCCCAATTCCTCAATAAATCCGCTGGTAAACATCCACCCCATCACAAGGAGCGCGATGACAATCCCAATCGCAACCAACTCAATCGTTGCCGATTCAATCAAACCTTCGATCATGCGATCTTAGTTCCCCGCGCTTTCCATTTTGCGGTTTGCAATCACGTCTTCCAACCAACCGAGCTTCATCTCGGGGACGGACGACAACAACAGATCAGTATAATCATCAAACGGCGATGACAGCGCTCTGGATTTTGATCCGTAGCGAACGACCTCACCCTGATACATCACTGCAATACTGTCCGCGATCGCCTTCACCGTTGCCAGATCATGCGTGATAAACAGATAGGCCACGCCTTCGCGCTTTTGCAAATCCAACAGCAGTTTCAAAATCCCATCCGCTACCAAAGGATCGAGCGCGGAAGTCACTTCGTCGCAAATAATAATCTTGGGTTTCGCCGCCAAAGACCGCGCAATACAAACCCGCTGTTTTTGCCCACCAGACAACTCGGCAGGATAACGGTCAATAAACCCGTCGCCCATCTCGATCTCGTCCAGTAATTCCTTGATACGCTTTTGTTTTTCCACACCACGCATCCCGAAATAAAATTCCAACGGGCGGCCAATAATCGTGCCAACAGTTTGGCGCGGGTTCATCGCCACATCCGCCATTTGGTAAATCATCTGCAATTCGCGCAAATCTTCTTTGCTGCGCTGCGCCAATGCCGACGACAACGTCCGCCCTGCGAAATTAATCTCACCGGTGCTTGGTGGTAACAACCCCGTAATCACCCGTGCCAGCGTCGATTTACCCGATCCACTTTCACCCACAACAGCCAGCGTTTGACCTGGATGCAATTCAACGTTGATATCCTTGAGGACATCGAAATTCGTGCCTTTATAACGCGCCGTCACATTGGAAACCGTCAACACAGGTTCCGTTGTCGCAGCCTTTTCTTCGTGATCAATAGATCGCACGGACACCAACGCCTGCGTGTATTCTTCTTGCGGATGGTTGATGATCTGATCGACAGGCCCGTACTCCACGGTCTCGCCCATTTTTAGCACCATAATGTCATCGGACACTTGCGCCACCACGGCCAAATCATGCGTGATATACAACGCCGCCACACCGGTGTCGCGAATGGCCGCTTTGATCGCCATCAACACATCAATCTGCGTTGTTACATCCAGCGCAGTCGTCGGCTCATCAAACACCACCAAATCAGGTTGCGGACAAAGCGCCAACGCCGTCATACACCGCTGCAATTGCCCACCAGACACCTGATGGGGATACCGCGATCCGATATTTTCAGGATCAGGCAGGCCCAGCTTATCAAACAACTCCACAGCGCGTGCTTCTGCATCACGGCGCGAAAACTTGCCTTGCGAAACGGCCGCTTCCGTCACCTGTTCCATGATCCGTTTGGCAGGATTAAAGGACGCCGCCGCAGATTGCGAAACATAAGTCACATCGGCCCCGCGCAATTTACGCAGATCACCAATCCCGTGCTTGAGGATATTAACACCGTTGACCCAAACCTCGCCGCCCATGATCTTTACGCCGCCCCGACCATAGGCCATCGCAGACAAACCAATCGTGGATTTCCCCGCGCCAGATTCACCGATCAGACCAAGCACTTTGCCTTTGTCGAGATCGAACGAAATACCGTGGACAATTTCAATGTCATGGGGTTTGGCATTGGGCGGATATACCGTCGCGCCAATCTTTAGGTTGCGCACTTTCAACATAACATTGCTCATCCTCTGCCCCCTTTCAAACTGGTGGTTCGGTTCAAAATCCAATCCGCCACAAGGTTCACAGAAATCGCCAAGGTCGCAATCGCAATGGCAGGCATCAACGCGGCAGGAACACCGTAAATAATGCCCTCTTTGTTTTCTTTCACAATGCCACCCCAATCAGCTGCCGGCGGTTGAACACCCAAACCAAGGAACGACAACGTCGAAACAAACAGGATCATAAAGATAAACCGCAGACCCATTTCAGCTACAAGTGGCGACAATGCGTTTGGTAGAATTTCACGGAATATGATCCACGCACGACCTTCGCCGCGCAATTTCGCAGCCTCGACATAATCCATCACGTTGATATCCAACGCCACAGCGCGACTCAAACGGAACACCCGCGTACTATCGAGCAAGCCCATCAACAAGATCAGCACCGTCATCGTCACAGGCATCACAGACAAAACAACTAGCGCGAAAATCAGGCTTGGCATCGACATGATCAAATCAACGAACCGCGAAATCGCTTGGTCTGCCCAACCGCCAACAACAGCCGCAAAAAACCCGAGGATTGAGCCAAGCGTAAACGACAGGATCGTCGCAGCGGTCGCCACAAATATCGTCGTGCGCCCGCCATAAATCATCCGGCTCAGCAAATCGCGCCCGATACTATCTGTACCCAACCAATGTGTTGAGCTCATCGGCTCCCACACATCCCCAACAGATTCCGTCAGCCCGTAAGGCGCAATCCAAGGCGCGAAAATCGCGATGAAAAAATATATGCCCGTAAAGAACAGGCCAATCATAGCACTCAAAGGAATTCTCATTTTGGATGCCTTAATCTTGGATTGGCTAGGATAGAAACCAGATCAGCAATCAGGTTTAACCCAATGTAAACAGCCGCAAAAATCAACCCGCTCGCTTGCACCACAGGCACGTCGCGTTTTGATACGTGATCCACCAAATATTGCCCCATACCGGGATAAACAAACACAACTTCGACAACGACAACCCCCACCACCAGATAGGCAAGGTTAATCATTACAACGTTAATAATCGGCGCAATTGCGTTCGGGAATGCGTGTTTGCGAATGATCGTAAACATCGACAGGCCCTTCAACTCAGCCGTTTCAATATACGCAGATTGCATAACGTTCAAAATCGCCGCCCGTGTCATGCGCATCATATGCGCCAAAACCACCAGCGTTAGAACAAACACTGGCAACGCAATGGCGTTCAGTTTTTCCAACAGGGTCATGCTTTCGTTGATCATCGCCACAGATGAAAACCAGCCCATCTTAACGGACACGAAATACATCACCACATAGCCGATCAAAAATTCAGGGATCGAAATCGACGTTAACGTCACACCCGAAATCAACTTATCGGGCCAGCGGTTCTGATACCGCACGGCCAATAACCCCAGAAAAATCGCCAGCGGCACAGAAACCACCGCGGCCCAAAACGCTAGGAACAATGTATTGCCCAGCCGCTTGCCCAAACTCTCGCCGATATCGCGTCCGTTTGTAAGCGCTGTGCCCAGATCACCCTGCAACACCCCAAACAACCAATCAAAATACCGCGTCACGGGCGGATCATTCAGCCCAAGTTCAGCACGTAAATTAGCAAGGGATTCTGGTGTCGCCGCTTGTCCCAAAATGGACTGCGCCACATCACCAGGTAAAATTTGTGTGCCCACGAAAATCATAACTGACGCCGCAAGCAAAAGGAGGAGGCTCAGCGCAACACGCTGAACCACCAATCTTAAGATAGGATGCATAATCCTTATGCCAACCAAGTCCGTGTCATAGCAAAGCCGTTCACCAGCTCATTGTTCGGATCTGGTTCATAACCCTCGATTTTATCGCTTACCGCATCAACAAAGTCGTTGAACATTGGGCAAATCAAACCACCAGTATCGCGCAAAATGTTGGCCATTTCGCTGTACAATGCTTTGCGTTTAACGTCATCCAACTCGGCTTTTGCACTTAACAACAGCTCGTCGAAACGTGGGTTGTTGAACCGTGTGTCGTTCCAATCCGCAGTGGACAGATACGCTGTGGAATACATCTGGTCTTGGACCGGACGGCCACCCCAATAGGATGCACAGAACGGCTGTTTGTTCCAAACTTCGGACCAATAACCATCATTTGGCTCACGTTTGATTTCCAACGGAATGCCAGCTGCACGCGCGCTTTCTTGGAACAACGCCGCCGCATCAACCGCACCTGGGAACGCACCATCTGCAACACGCAGAATAATCGGCGAACCGTCATGGCCAGATTTTTTGTAATGCTCTGCTGCTTTTGCAGAATCTGCCACACGCTGTGCAATGGTTTCATCAAACAACGGATAGGATGCATTGATCGGCAAATCGTTACCAACTGTGCCGTATCCACGCAGGATTTTATCAACCATTTCTTTGCGGTCGATAACCATTTTCAGCGCCATACGCAGTTCGTTGTTGTCAAAAGGTGCCGTGTTTGTGTGCATGATGAAAACATAATGCCCACGCCCTGCAACGCTTTTGATCGAAACACCAGGTGCGCGATCAATCAGCCCCGCAACTTTAGGGTCAACACGGTTGATCATGTGAACCTGACCAGATTGCAACGCCGCTGTACGCGCTGTTGCATCGTTGATCACCAAAATTTCTGATGAATCGTAATTGCCGCTGTCGCCTTCCCAATAGTTCGGGTTCTTTTTCCACAAGCTACGAACACCTGGCTCGTCAGTTTCAAGGATATACGGACCAGTACCAACACCATCCGCAGGTGTGTCCATGCCGCCACCTGGCTGCACAACAAGGTGATAATCGCTCATCAAATATGGCAAGTCGGCGTTTGGCGTTGTCAGCGTAACAGAGACGTTATCTCCGTCCACTTTCATCGTTTCAATACCCTTCATGATGCCAAGCGCGCCAGAAGTTGCATCTTCATTTGAGTGGCGCTGCAATGTTTTCAGCACATCGTCAGGCGTCATCGTTTTGCCGTTGTGGAATTCAACACCTTTACGGATTTTGAACGTCCAAGTCTTCGCGTCAGACGTGGCTTCAATGCTTTCAGCCAAACGCGGCTCCAGCACACCATCTGGGCGAATTTGCACTAGCAAATCACCAAAATGTTTCAGATTACCGAACGGTACAGACGATGCCGTCAGCGCAGGATCAAGCGAGTTGCTGCTTTCGCCCCCGCCAATGCCTTGTACCAAATGGCCGCCTTTGTTTGGTCCGGCCGCTTTTGCAGCACTTGCCAACATCGCATTTGCGCCAACAGCAGTTATGCCTAACGCGCCAGCACGGCCCAAAAAATCACGGCGTGACACCAAGCCCTTAGCGGCTTTTGATGCTAAATTTTTAAGTTCATTGCTCATAAGTTCATCCTCCCAAGATGTAGCAGATTCTATGTCGACACAGCGTGCGGCGGATCACCCCCTATGTGCAAGCCTTTCTTGCAAAACAATTTTCCCTAAAAATGACTGCGCAACTGGACAACCACGCAACTTTGCGTTTCTGTAAAGGGGAATTCTAACTCGGAGAAACCGCATGACCTTCAAATCAGCATTAACCTCACTGTCCCTCACACTTGGTCTAACCCTTGCTGCAACCGCTGCCACCGCTGGTGGTCACTGCGCCGCTGGCAAAACCTTCGCAGACGGAAAATTGACCATCGCCACAGGCAATCCAGCCTATTTCCCTTGGGTTATGGACAATGATCCCGCCGCTGGAAAAGGCTTTGAAGCAGCCGTGGCTTATGCAGTCGCCGCCGCAATGGGCTTTGAAAACGCCGATGTCGTTTGGACCTCTGCCTCTTTTGATCAATCCATCCAACCGGGCGAAAAAGAGTTCGATTTCAACCTTCAACAATTCTCAATCACGGCTGAACGTGAAAAAGTTGTTGATTTCTCGCTCCCTTACTACTCTGCCGCAATGGCCGTCCTCACGCGCAAAGGCGTGGTCGAAGCAGGCACAACCGCAGATCTCGCCAGCCTCAAAGGCCTCCTCTGGGGCGCAGATGCAAACACTACCGGCCTCCAAATGCTGCAAGGCCTAATCGCACCGACCAAAGATCCACTATTGTACAACGATAACAACGATGTGGTCGCCGCGATGAAAGCAAACCAAATTGACGCTGCCTTGTTTGATCTTCCGACAGCACTCTACCTCTCAGGTGTAGTGCTGGATGATGGGGCATTGCTTGGTCAGTTCCCAGCGGATCGCACCGACAACCCAGATCAATTCGGCATGTTGATGTCTAAAGGCAATCCAATCAAAGCCTGCGTAGACGAAGCCATCAAAGCCATCACCGCTGACGGCACATTAGCCAAAATCGAAGCAACATGGCTATCTGAAACCACCGGCGTTCCCGTTATTAAGTAACGCCGCACATGACCCCAAGACAAGAATACGAGCTGCGTCGAAAACGGCGCAGCAGCACCATCGCGCTCGCCTCAACGGGCGCGGTGCTCTTGGCTGTCATCCTCCTCATCCCGCTCGCGCCAGGTTGGCCAGCGGTCCGCGCCAGCTTTTTCAACTGGGATATCTTCGCCAAATCCTTCCCAGGCCTCCTCGAAGCCTTCCTGCTCGATATCGCTATCTTTGCATGGTGCGCGCCCGCTATCGCCATCTGG
>JASJIO010000008.1:0-6674 GCA_037625035.1 Amylibacter sp. | reverse complement strand
CCAAGTGGCCCCGATTCAAACAGGAATTTAACGCATTCTCGCGCTGGTTATAGAGAAATACGGCATCGATGCGCCGTGCGAAACCGTGGAGCAAGCCATGACCCAAGGGATTATGGCCATTGCGAATTCGGACAGATCGCGGGCTGGCGAGATTTACGATGTCGTCAAGAAAATTCCGAAATTCATGCAGCTGGTTAGCCAAGTCAAAAACGCCGATATCTTTCGTGCACTGCGGCCAGATAGCGACCCTGGTCTTGCGGTGGGTGGCTAAGGTATCCGCATGGATTTCCCATCAGAAGACAAATATCGCGCCTTTTGGCATCAAGAATTCCCAGCCCAATTGTGCAGCCTTAATGGCATCGTTTTCTGGACGCCGCTGATGCCTGTTATCGACGTGCAAAATGGGCCAGCCCAGCAAACCTTGGACGAAAATTCTGAAGTCGTTGCGGCAACGTCGGCTCCCTGAACCCTTAGGGATCTATGGGGCTGGATTTTATGGAAGCGTCATCGCGACCCGTCTTACGCAAAAGGCCGAGTGTTTCATCGACATCAATCCGTATCTGCAAGGTCTAGGACATTTGAACATTCAGGTGGTGTCCACTGAAAACTGCCCAAAAGATGTTGCATCCATTTTTATCGGGCTTAATCCAAAACGGGCGCGCGAAATTCTAGGTGAAAATCCTGATTGGAAGCCAAAAGACGCCGCGTTGATTCACCTAGATGGTAAGGACTAAAGCGTTTTGCGAACCGCTTTAGTTACTGTTGAACAAGGTCTTTAACAACAGCACAGACACGATCAATTTGATCGTCACTCATGTCATGAAAGCTGGGCAAGTTTATCGCCCGCTCGCAGATTGACCAGGCGTTTTTGTTTGTTGTGACGGATTCAAACATCGGTTGTGATGAAAGGGGATAAAAGAAGACCCGAGCGTCAATGTTGGCGTTTTGAAAGGCTGTTTGAGCGTCTTCTCGCAAGACGCCCAAGGCTTCATCAAACACCACGGTGGGCATCCACGCTCCGTTCACGCAATGGGCGGGTTCGGGGTTTAACGCGATACCGTTTAGGCCGCCAAGGCGCGATTTATAGGCTGACAGGATTTCCTGTTTGCGGCTGGTCAGTGCTTCAATTCGTTCAATTTGGCCACACCCGATAGCGGCCTGAATATTGGACATCTTGAATTTATACCCAATTACATCGGCCCAAAATTGTTTACTTTGGGCTGCGTCGCGCCCGTGGTTTGACAGGGTTGTCACGGCTTTGAATAGGGCAGGGTCAGAGGTTAAAAACATGCCGCCTTCGCCTGTTGTCAGGGTTTTGGTGCCATGAAAAGAGAAGGTCGAAAACAGCCCTATCGAGCCTGCGAGTTGGCCTTTGTATTTTGCGCCCAAAGCCTCTGCTGCGTCTTCGATCAAGGCAATGCGGTGGCGTTCCGCGATGAGGCTCAGTGCGCTCATATCGCATAAATTTCCGTACAGGTGCGTGGCGATGATTGCCTTTGTTTTTGGCGTTATCGCGGCTTCTACAGCATTGGGATCAAGGCACCAGCTGTCTGGTAAAATGTCTACAAAAACGGGCGTTGCGCCGAGGTGGCGAAGCGGCGCGACTGTGGCGATCCAGTTTGTGTCGGCCAAAATCACCTCGTCGCCTGGGCCGATTTGAAGCGCGGCCAGACCCAGCTCCATCGCGCCTGTACAGCTAGAGGTCGCGACCCCGTGTTTTGCGCCGATATACTCGGAAAATTGCCGTTCGAAACGGTGAATATAATCGTAGCATTTCGCGCCCCAGCCTGTGCGCGCAGCGTCCGTTGCGTATCCGACTTCTAATTCCGTAATTGAGGGGACGGTGTAGGGAATGCGCTCCATCAGGTGATCACCAATCTAGGCACAGCGGTTACAAATTTGCTGCCTTGATCGGCCAAATCAGACAGCTGAGCGCGGACTTCGGGGGCAATGTTCCACGGTAATATCAGAATGTAATCTGGTCGATTTTCGCGCAAGGCTTGGGGTGGAAGAATGGGAATATGGCTGCCAGGCGTAAAGTGATCCTGTTTGGACGGTGCGGCATCACAGACAAAGGGCAACAGATCGGGTTTGACGCCTGCAAAGTTTAAAATGGTGTTTCCTTTGGCGGCAGCGCCGTAGGCGGCGATGGTTTTGCCGTCACGTTTGGTGTCGAGTAAAAACCGCAGCAGATCGTCTTTTACTTTGGTTGCTCTGGCCTGGAAACCAGTGTACGGCGCGGGTGTGTTCAAGCCAGCGGCGTTTTCATCGGCGATGCAGGCGTCAACGGCCTCGGTTTGGGGATGGGAGGCGGCGGTCAAACAGCCGTAGACGCGCAAACTGCCGCCGTGGGTGTTGAGGTGTTCCACATCAAACACGCGCAAACCGCATTGGGCAAAAATCCTTTGAACGACGGACAATGACAGGTAGGAGAAATGCTCGTGATACACCGTGTCAAACTGGCAGTCCTGGATCAGTTGCAACAGGTGGGGAAATTCGAGGGTTATGACGCCGTGTTCTTTCAAAGCGGCGGCCAAGCCACGGGTGAAATCGTTGATGTCTGGAACGTGGGCGTAGACGTTATTTCCGCAAATCAAATCCGCAGATTTGCCAGTTTGCGCGAGTTGTTCGCCGAGTTGTTCGCCAAAAAACTCTTGGAGCACGGGGATGTCCAATGCCTCAGCTGCTTTGGCGGTTCCTGCGGTTGGTTCAATGCCAAGACAGGGGATGCCCAAACGCACGAAATTGCGCAACAGATAGCCATCGTTAGAGGCGACTTCGATCACATGGCTGTCTTTGGATAAATCCAGCTTTGCGGTGATCATATCCACATAGGTTGACGCATGGGCGAGCCAAGATTGCGAGGTCGAGGAAAAATACGCGTAATCCCCCGTGAACAACGCATCTGCGGCGGTGTAATCTTCAGTTTGGACCAGCCAGCAGCTTGAACACACCCTAATGCGCAACGGATAGGTGGTTTCTGGCGCGGTGAGGTCGTTTTGCGAAAGATAGGCGTTTGATGGTGGCGCGTTGCCCAGATCAAGAAAATCCACGTTCAACGGTGTTTGGCAATTTCGGCATTTCATAGTTGAATTGGTTCCAGTTGGGCAAAAGAGGAAAAAGAGGCGTCGCGATCTGACAGTCCAATGGGTTTTAGGGGCCAGTGAATGGCCAAATCAGGGTCGGCGAAATGAACGCCACTTTCGCATTCTGGGCTATAGTATTCGCTATGCGCATACAACAATTCCGTGTCTGAACGTAGGGTTTGAAACCCGTGTGCGCAGCCTTTTGAGATGTAAATCATTGTGCGGTTCACGTCGGACAGTTCAAGCGTGCAATGTTCACCGAATGTTGGGGAACCTGCGCGAAAATCGACAACGACGTCGTGGATCGCGCCTTTGATGCAGCGGATTAGTTTGGCTTCGTGTTTTGGGTGGTTCTGAAAATGCAGCCCACGCAGCGTGCCTTTTTCAAGTGTGACTGACGCGTTCATCTGCACCCAGTTCGCGTTCAAACCGTGGGCCGCAAATTCTTCGGCGCAAAACATGCGCGCGAAAGATCCCCGAGGATCGGTTCGCGGTTCCATTTCAATTTGAAAGGCGCCTGAAATTGGCAGGGGGGTAAAGATCATTCTGCGGGTGCCTCAAAGGCTGTGATTTGTTTGAGCGTCAGTTCTTTGGGGTTCGCCCCCTCGGAAACCTGTCGATACCATTCGATTGTCTGTGCCACCGATTGTGAAAAATCCCAGCGCGGGGCCCAATTTAGTTGTTCGCGGGTCTTATCAATGGACAACATCAATCGTCCTGCTTCGTGAACGGCGTCTGGGTTGGAGGTATCTGCCCAATCGCCGGGCCATGATTTAAGGGCCTCTTCGATCAATTCTTTGACACTGCGTTGATCCACGGCTTCTGGCCCGAAATTTAACGCCTCGCCCGATTGGAGTTTTCCGTCCCAGAGAGCTTGGGCCATTAATAAATACCCGGCAAGTGGATCAAGAACATGCTGCCACGGACGCACTGCGCCCGGGTTGCGCACCTGCAGCGTTTCACCTTTTTCAAGGGCACGCACAAGATCGGGGGTTATCCGATTGTCGGCCCAATCCCCGCCACCAATGACATTGCCTGCTCGGGCGGTTCCAATGTGTATGTCTCTGTTTCCAAAAAAAGATTTTTGATAACTTTTGACCAGAAGCTCGCACGCGGCTTTGCTTGCGCTATAGGGATCATGGCCGCCCAAACGATCACTTTCGCGGTAGGCGTGCGCCCATTCGCGATTTTCGTAAACCTTGTCAGTTGTCACAATCACCACCGCGATTTTGCGATCAATCCCTTTTAGGGCGTCCAAAACATGCGCGGTGCCCATGACATTTGTTTGCCAGGTTTCCAACGGTTCTTCATAACCGCGCAACACAAGGGGTTGGGCAGCAAGGTGCAAAACAATGTCTGGTTTGGCCTGCTGAATGCGTTCGCGCACAAGTGCTGCTTCGCGAATATCGCCGGTGAAATGGCCTTGGTCATCAGCCGGGTTTAGCTGCGAATACAAGTTCGGGATCGTGTCAGGCGCAAGCGCCAGCATTTGTATTTCTGCCCCAAGTTTTTGCAGCCAAGCAAGCAACCAGCTGCCTTTAAAACCCGTATGGCCTGTTACGAAAACCCGTTTTCCGCTCCAAAACTCAGATGAAATCACTGCGTTCACCAAACCTTCCACGGGGCGTTTCCTTGTGCCCACATGGTCTCAAGCATTTTCTTGTCGCGCAGCGTATCCATCGCGGCCCAAAAGCCTGTGTGGCGAAAGGCGGACAGTTCACTGTCTCGGGCCAACCCAATCATTGGCTCTGCTTCAAATGGGGTGGCTTCGTCTGCGATACGGTCGATAACGGAGGGTTCACAGATAAGAAAGCCGCCGTTCACCCATTGGCCATCGCCCTTTGGTTTTTCCTCAAAACCGCGAACGGTATCGCCCGATAAATCAAGCGCACCGTAGCGGCCCGAGGGTTGAATTGCAGTGACTGTTGCTTCTTTTCCATTTTCTTTGTGGTGATTAATCAGAGCCGCAATATCGACATTCGCAACCCCGTCGCCATAGGTCAGGCAGAAGGTCGAATCCAAATGCTGGCGCGCGCGCAACAGGCGGCCACCCGTCATGGTGGTTTCGCCTGTATCGACCAGCGTAACATGCCAAGGCTCGGCATTTTGTCGGTGAATACGCATGCTATTTCCCGCAAGATCGAACGTGATATCGGACATGTGTAGAAAGTAGTTGGCGAAATATTCCTTGATCACATAGCCTTTGTAGCCACAGCAAATCACAAAATCAGTGATGCCGTAAGTTCCGTAGATTTTCATGATGTGCCAAAGGATCGGCTTGCCACCGATTTCGATCATAGGTTTTGGGCGGGTATGAGATTCCTCACTTATCCGCGTTCCTAAACCACCTGCGAGTATTACTGATTTCAAATTTTCTCTCTCTATAATCATTGAGCGATAGAGGTTTTCGAACACCCAATGCGAATTGCCATTATCTTTGGTGTATTCTGCTGTTAAAAACCAGAATGTTAAAGTGGTTCTTGTGATTTTAATATGAGTCTTTTCTGAAATAGTGGCCAAGCAGAATACGTTATGGCCAGCCGCAACGAAACGGCGAGCGCTTCGTGCATTCGGCAGATAACCCACGTATTCCATATTCTGCGCAGGCACAGAATTTTTCTATGTATGGCAGTTTGCGAGAGCAAGCCAACCGTACCGCCGTGACGCTGTACCAACTGACGTTGGAGAATATGAGCGTTTAATCTGCGCTAATAGTAGGTGTTCTTTCTTTGTTGATCCAAAAGCAATTGGATGGGGAGAGACCAGATTTGCAAGCAGCTTTGAAAATGTGATCGCTTTCGGCGTTTCATCAGTGCTCGATGATGACGGCGCTGGACCGAGTACGGATGAACGTCGGCGTAATATGTTCTGGCTATTGGAGCAGGATCGCAAAAGAAAAGAAGCTGAGCGTGTGCCTGCAGGTGGGTATACTGATTGTTTGAAAATACATTGGACGAAACGATCTGGTAACAAACGAATAGCAGTTGGCAAGAATACTTGTAATCTTACGCGGCGATGCGGAATGGCGCAAAATCAGGAGAGAATTTCTCGTCTTCTGCTTTAAGTCCCAATCAAACTATGTCGCGATGGTTTATAGCAGGCAGAACGGTGTGGTGCCGTTGTGAAAGACCCCGGAAAAACTAATAAATTCGTTCACCAATATTTAGGCAGAGAGCAAATTAAATGTATCATGTGGTATTTTATGTGGTGTTAAATTTTTTTTAAGAAAAATTTTTTATAACCCAGATAGTTAACAAATAAATTTGGCGGACTTCGTTTCAGCCACTACCCCTTTATTGCTATAATCACCAGTAAATAAAGGGTTTGGTAGTGTGGGTTAAATACCCAATAGTACCACGCCGCAGTACCACGTTTGAGGTTGGATCATCTTTCGATTTGACCGTCTGAAAGTCTAACAACACGATTCTCTACGTTGTCATGGAGGAGCTATCTGTGGTTCTTAACTCTCGCCCTAGCTTCTTCGATAAGAGCCAAAGGCTCGACGGGCTTTAGCCCCATAATCATATTAACAGCCCTAGTCAGACCAATGATTAGCACACACCCTTACACAACCTGATACGTGTTATC
>JASJIO010000007.1:0-4240 GCA_037625035.1 Amylibacter sp. | reverse complement strand
TAATGATGTAATCATAACCTGCCACTTGATCATTCCTCAAAAGTTCCATTCTTAGAACTAATTCGATTCTGTTGGCAGCGCAACAAAAAACCTATATGTAGGACTTTAACGACTTTCAAACTGTGCGCCTACGATGTGCCAGATCAAGGATCAAACACGTGTTAGCCGATACTCTGCGACAAAACCGATCACCGCTGTATCTTCAGATCGCCGAGATTCTGCGGCAAAACCTAGAACGCGGCGTCTGGAAACCGGGGCAGATGTTGCCAACAATTATCCAATTAGCTGCAGAATTTTCGGTGGCTAAGATCACTGTGCGGCAAGCTGTAAAAATCCTTGAAGGCGAAGGCTTGCTTGAATCGCGGCGGGGACGCGGAACAACCGTGTTATCACAACCGCCTGCCCGTGATCGCTTGCATCTCGGGACGCGCCTATCGACGCTTGTGGACCTTTATCGCGGCGACAAACCTGCGCTCGATTTGTTAGAGGACCGCGATGCCGAGGTGCCGGGAACGCCGTTGATCGGTAAATTGTCCGAAAACGGTTACCACCTTTTGCGACGGACGCATTCGCGCGATGATGAAACCTATTGCGTCATTTCAATCTACTTCGAAAAAGATTTGTTTCATCGCCACGAAGCCGAACTTAGAACGCAAATAGCGCTTCCCGTTCTGGTGGATTCTGAAGATGTTGATGTCGCCCGTGCACGCCAATCCTTTGTGATCGGTAAATGCGACTACGAACTAGCTGGGCTGTTGAACCTGTCTGTCGGCGACCCTGTGGTCGAAGTGCGGCGCGTTATATGCGACAAGAATGATCGCGTTATTTATCTTGCGGACGTGACCTACCGCAGCGATTTTGTCCGCCTTGAAATGGATCTTCTAGCATGATTGAGATTTCCCGCATACAGGCTTGGGCCTTTCGCTGCCCTACCCCAAAACCTGTCGCCACGTCTTTTGGGGTCATGCACGACCGTCCAGCGGTTTTGGTGCGCATAGAGGATCGCGAAGGTGCGTTTGGTTGGGGCGAAATTTGGGCCAATTGGCCAGCCGCTGGGGCCGAGCATCGCGTGCGCCTTTTGGAAATGGATGTGGCACCTTTGGTCCTTGGCGCAAAGTTCGCTTCTCCAACAGAGTTCTTCTACAAACTTGACGCCCAAACACGGATCCGCGCGGTACAATGCGGCGAAATCGGAGCGTTTGCGCAAGTGATTGCAGGGCTCGATATCGCTACGTGGGACCTGGCCGCACGGCGCGCTGGGGTTCCATTGCGAAAGCTGATCCACGGCGATGCGCCCGACGCTGTGCCAGCCTATGGAAGTGGCATTCCGATTGCCGCCGCTGCCGACTTGATCCCTATCGCGCGCACTGCTGGGCATCATCGCTTCAAGTTGAAAGTCGGGTTTGACATGTCCACTGATATTTCTTCGGTCCGCACAGTTCAGTCCGGTTTGAGACCTTCGGAATTTATCGCATGTGACGCAAATCAGGCGTGGACTTTGGAGCAGGCAGAGCAGTTTGTTTCTGGAATTTCCGATGTACCGCTACACTGGTTGGAAGAGCCACTGCCTGTTTTTGCTGAAACAATGGATTGGCAAAGACTGGCGCAAAAGTCGCCGGTCCCTCTTGCTGGGGGCGAAAACGTGATTGGTGTACCGGATTTTTCTGAAGCCATTGCAAGCGGATATTTGGCCGTTATCCAACCTGATGTCGCAAAATGGGGCGGCATTACGGGTTGCCTTGCCGTGGCGCGAAACGCGCTTTCCTCAGGCCGCCGCTATTTTCCGCATTTTCTTGGTGCAGGCATTGGGCTCGCTGCCTCCGCAGAGTTGTTAGCGGGTGTCGGCGGGGACGGATTGTTGGAAGTTGACGTAAACGAAAACCCGCTTCGATCCCTATTCTTCAAAGGAAAAGAACCAGTTACGGATGGGCAGTGGATGTGTCAAAACGGCCCCGGCCTTGGATTGATTGACTTGCCAGACGGGCTGGCACAGTACCAAACGCTTTACGCTGAAATGCATTAAGTGGACCGATTGATTGTTGGCACGATCACGCCTAGCAAATTGCTAACCATCAAACGGACAACGAAAATTGATGCTGTCAGACGCTTGTGAACCAGTCAATGCAAGGACAGTCGAGCCGTCCCTTAAAGGAATGTTACCTTGCCCGCATAGCCGTCGCTGACCGATAATAAATTGCTGCAAAGCAATGAATGTCCGCAATGCGAAAGCTGCGCCGCCGCATTTAGATAGAACTTGAAAGGCAGCTAGGCGTTGGTGCTAGACATCTATCTCGGCTGTTTGCCAAGCATGTAGGGGCATCTCCGCTTCAAACGGCGCAAACCCTTCGTATCGGGCGCGCCATGAAGCTTTTGGACACGACGACACGGCCTATTACAGAAGTAGCCTACAAAGCGGGTTTTGGCAGTGTGCGACGATTTAATGCTGCTTTCGCGAAACTCTACGGGCGTTCACCGACCTCTGTCCGCAGGCCGAAGCGATGACCAAACTAAGCTAAACGCATATCGATAGCCCTGTGGGTTTGCATATGGTCGCAGGAGATGACGACACATTGCATTATTTGTGCTTTCCCAACAGCCCCAATGCAATCGTGCCCAGATCAGATTTGCACCAAACTGATGCACCGTTTCTAGAGGTACGGCGTCAACTTACGGCTTATTTCAATGGTGAATTAGCCGGCATCGGTGCAAATTTCTGCGAAGGTTTGCTCTTAGTCCCAAGTCACCATAAACCTGCGATCAAATCATCCCACTTGATAGCCAATTGCTTGTTCGATGATCCTTAGGACCTCGCATGTCTGGTCGATTTCTTTCAGCAGCCAAACGCGTTGAACCTCCTCCGTGGTGGATTCTAACTCATTGTTGAATTCAGCCAATTCTTCCTCAAAGATCGCTTTCTTTTCGAACCACTTATCTAGTTCAGCCTTTTCTTCTTTCGTTGAAGGGCCTGCAACACGAGCTGTGCCACGTTGCATATCAATTTTGATGTGATCGGGGTGTGGCAGTGGCTCTGGCCCCTCGATGCCGAGCCGAGCACGGCGTTCCAATTCGCGATCCCATTCGATCTTGTACGTCATTGCTGTATCCAACCACTCATCATTCAGAGCTTTGTTTTGCCGTTCTGTTGAAGACAGTAACTCTGAGAACAACCGCTGAGCTCGATGCTGGCCTTTGGCTGCGTTGATCGCCAGGGCACGCACAACAGCCTGTGCCATCGGAACAGTTACATTGCGATTGCCATCGCGCACCGTAATTGTGCGGTACGCTTCATCGAGGATTATACCCTTGAGCCGTTCCTCGTGGATGCCTGGCCTCTTGTTCTTTGCACCCTTGGGCCGCCCCTTCGGGTTGCCTGATTGGCCTTTTTTAAAGCGTGTATCCCGAGGCGGACGGCCATAACCCACGTCGTGCTCAGAGTTGGGCGCAACTTTTGGCAAGGATTTCTTAGCCATGCCCCCTACTCCGCCGCCATCTGATTCGATTGCGATGTTGGCCAACCACAAACTAATTGCTCGGCTTCGTCTTTGGCATAAGCTTCCCAACGCGCGATAATCCTGTCGCAGTAAACTGGATCGAGTTCACATAAGAACGCCCTGCGGCCCGTTTTATGCGCTGCAATCAACGTCGAACCCGAGCCTGCAAACGTATCGAGAACAATCTCCCCACGGCCCGAAACGTCGCGGATTGCGTCCGCTATCATCTGTACCGGTTTAACAGTTGGATGCAGTGCCAACTCTTCCATACGCCCTGCCCGCATCGTATTCACTCCACGATACTGCCAGACATTGGTGCGATAGCGTCCATGTTGTCCCAACTCAAACGTGTTGATGTGCGGCGCGGTTCCCTTTTTAAAAGCAAAGATCAGCTCGTGGCGCGAGCGATAAAACGTCCCCATCCCGCCATTGTCTTTGGCCCAGACAATCAGATTTTTCATCTCATTGTAAGCGGTGTTTCCAGCAGCCAACATCTCTGTCATGTGACGCCAGTCCATGCAAACATAATGGATAGATCCATCAATGCTGTGATTGGCCAAGTTCGATAACGCCGTTTCCAAGAACGACGTAAACTCAGCAGACGTCATTTCTCCAGACGCCATAATAAATTCACGATGCTTGGTTTTGCCAGAGTTTCCAACATGACCCTCAATCGGGACATTGTACGGTGGATCCGTGAACACCATGCGCGCGACTTCGCCGGACAGTAGATTTGTTATCGTATTTGC
>JASJIO010000006.1:0-6701 GCA_037625035.1 Amylibacter sp. | reverse complement strand
TAGTCATTGCCGCACCACACGGTTATTTCATTTGTAGAGCCGTCAGGTTTCGTCCACACAGCGCGGGGGAATTGTTGGTTCTTGCGTCTGATGTTTTGGAACACACGATAGCGGCCTTCTTCGTGCAAACGATTGAGAGCTTGGTCAATATGTTGATCGTAGTTCATGGCAACACCGTGGGGAATCTGAATTAACAACTTTCTATGTGAATACCCTATCACCTGTTAGACCACAAAACGCCGCATGGGAGAAACTCTGCGCACTAGTCAGTAATTCCTACGATCACGCAATTTTCAAGTTCAAAATGCAAAAAACGCCCTGCCCCATTTGGACAAAACGCTTTTGAAGGAGATATTTTTTTGCTTACTAATATTTGAGTGCTAGTAAATGTACCGAATTTGATCCGTCCAATAGCGTTCGACCCGACGTAGATCCGTATTGATGTTTTGAAGCCCCACTTCACCAATAACATCTTGTCCGATCATACCACCTGCATGGTGTTGGAAAAGATCCGCAACAATTCCGCGAATTTCGCGGCCTTTTGCGGTGAGCTTTACCCGAACCGCACGGCGATCAATTTCACATCTCTGGTGATGCATATATCCTGCTTCGACAAGTTTCTTGAGATTATACGAGACATTCGATCCTTGGTAATATCCACGAGATTTTAACTCTCCCACAGTTACTTCATTTTCACCAATATTAAAGAGCAACAGGGCCTGCACCGAGTTGATATCCAAAAGGCCAAGCCGTTAAAATTCGTCTTTGATCACATCAAGCAAAAGTTGATGCAACCTTTCTACCATGGAAAGCGTTTCGAGATAGGATCTCAGAAACTCCGTTCCTTTGCTTTGTTCGTCGTTGGTTGCAACCGCTGTGTGAATGCTCATCTTTTTCTCTCCGCCAAGCTGTTGATGGCAGAATTGACCAAAAATATGAAACAAGAGGTTTAACAATGGAAGTTTTTTGAGAAAATTTGGACTTTATCTACGACATATTGTCTAAAATACGTGCGATTGATGCCTTAAAAACCTGAGGCGTTGGCGCGGCACCACTGATCCAAGAATATATATCTTGGTCAGGTTCATCCATGAGCGCTTCGTGCGCATCAAGGTGTTCAAGCGAAAGAGACCGCAAAGCCGTATCCGCGAAATTGCCAAGAATCAGGTCCATTTCCTTCATGCCACGACGCCAAGAGCGCATACGCAAACGACGCAAACGGGTTTCATGAGGCTCGTTTTCAGGAACAGGTTGGTTCATGCGTGATGTTTATTACTCAATTTTCGCACAAGCAAGCCCACAACCACGAGTTTCCCTTGCACCCTTGTAGGATGAACTTAAGAAGGTTTCGCGTATGTAAAGGGAGAGCTGCCGCGATGTCCGATTTTTTGTCTAAAACACTGAAACGGGTGAAACCTTCGCCAACGATCATGATTTCCGCAAAGGCTGCCGAATTAAAGGCCGCTGGACGCAATATTATCGCATTAAGCGCAGGCGAGCCGGATTTCGATACGCCAGACAACATAAAAAACGCGGCCAAGGCGGCGATGGATGCTGGAAAAACCAAATATACAGCACCGGATGGCATTCCTGAATTAAAGCAAGCGGTCTGCGATAAATTCAAACGCGACAACGGGCTAGAGTACACCAAAGAGCAAGTTTCTGTTTCTACCGGTGGCAAACAGGTTTTGTATAACGCGCTGATGGCAACCCTGAACGAGGGCGACGAGGTTGTGATCCCTGCCCCGTATTGGGTGTCTTATCCGGATATGGTTTTGTTGGCGGGCGGTGTTCCCGTTGCGGCGGAGACGTCGATGCAGACACAGTTCAAGCTGACTGCGGATCAATTGGAATCTGCAATCACGCCGAAAACCAAGTGGCTGATCTTTAACTCTCCGTCTAATCCGTCGGGCGCTGGGTACAGTTGGGAAGAGATGCAGATGATCACAGATGTCTTGATGCGTCACCCGCATGTTTGGGTGATGACAGACGATATGTACGAACATCTGGCCTACGATGATTTCGAATTTTGTACCCCTGCGCAAGTTGAGCCACGACTGTACGATCGCACATTGACGGTGAACGGCGTGTCCAAAGCATATGCCATGACGGGGTGGCGCATTGGGTATGCGGCGGGACCAAAGGAATTGATTGGTGCGATGCGCAAGGTTCAATCGCAATCCACGTCTAATCCCTGTTCGATTTCGCAATGGGCCGCGGTTGAGGCATTGAATGGTCCGCAAGATTACATCGAGATGTCGCGCCCAGTGTTTGAGGGCCGGCGCAATCTGGTTGTGAAGATGCTGAATGAGGCTGAGGGTATAAGTTGTCCAACACCTGATGGTGCGTTTTACGTGTATCCATCGATTGCGACATGCATTGGCAAAGCCACGCCAAACGGTGTGGTTATCGAAGACGACGAGGTTTTCGCGACGCAATTGCTGGAAGAACAGGGTGTTGCCGTGGTGTTTGGCGCAGCGTTCGGGCTTTCTCCAAATTTTCGAGTGAGTTATGCAACATCTGAAGAAGAGTTAGTGGATGCCTGTGGACGCATTCAGGAATTTTGTAAAAGTTTGGTGTAGGGGTACGAGATGTCAGATATAGGTTCACTTTTCTTTCGCGTCCGTGAAAACGGGGCCGCAGTATACCGCGTTGATGCGGAAAACCGCCAACGTCGGTTGGATATGCAGCAAATCGCAATGGTCAATATTCGCAACGGTGATGTGAAACCGCAGGGAGATCAAATCCCGACCGCCGCAGAGCGTAACGAGATCGACGCATGGGTTGTGGCGCGACGCAAGATTATTGAAGAGCGGCGGATTGATGATCTGTTGCGCACGACGGATCATTTGAACCTGACTGCGCAATAGGTGCAGACCAAAGCTACGGATGCGCAAATTGATCTGTTTGCGGATGATCTGTTGATGGCGATTCATGATCTGCGCAGTGTTATTGTGCGCCGCAAGGCCGAGGGGCTGATTAAGAAGTAGATTTTAGGTATTTTTGGAACATTGAAGCTGTTGGTTTAAACAGGCAGCATCGTTGTGCTTTTGATCTCTTCCATCGACAGCAAGGCCGTTACATTGAAGATCTTCACCTCGCCGATCAGGGCCTGATAGAACGTGTCATAGGCTTTGGCGTTGGTGACGCGCACCTTCAAGATATAGTCGATATCCCCTGCGAGCCGGTGGGCCTCCATCACTTCGGGGCGGTCTTTTAGGGTTTTTAGGAATTTGTTTTGCCAGACCTCGTCGTGTTCAGAGGTTCGGATAAGTACAAAGAAACACGCCTCAAGGCCCAACATTTCAGGATCAATCAACGTGGTCTGTTTGGTGATCAGGCCAGACTCGCGCATTTTGCGGATGCGGTTCCAGACGGGGGTTTTGCTGCCCCCTACGGATTTGGCGATTTCATCAAGCGATTGAGAGGCGTCTTTTTGCAGTTCTGCGAGGATTTTCCGATCTAGAGCGTCTAAAGAGATGGGCATTTCGGTATTTCCTTGAATTCACAACTTTTGTTCTGCTCACAGTCATTGAGTAGAATATATTTCCTATTTCACGTAATAACGAGTTTGTAAATGGAATTATTTTCTGCAAAAGCGTACATCTCAGAACAAATAGTATTCTAAGGATGTAGCGATGAAGCACTTTCCGATCTTTGTAAATCTTGTAGAACAACGAGTTTTGGTTGCTGGCGTTGGTGAAACGGCGGTGGCGAAGCTGCGGTTGATCCTGAAAACTGAGGCTGATGTGCATGTTTTTGGTACAAATCCAGTCAACGCAGTAACGGCTTGGGCGGATGATGGGCAGGTCACGCTGCACGCTGGGGAAATGCGCGCCGAAGATGCAACGGGTGCGCGGCTGGTTTACGCAGCGCAGGATGATGCGGCGTTGGATGCGCGGGTTGCAGAGATTGGTCGTGCGGCAGGTGCGCTGGTGAATATCGTTGATAATCTGGCTGACAGTATGTTTATCACGCCCGCGATTGTGGATCGTGATCCCGTCACTGTCGCCATTGGAACCGAGGGCGCCGCCCCTATTTTGGCACGCCAAATTAAGCAACAAGTTGAGGAGGCCCTGCCTCCGTCGCTCGGATTATTGGCGCGGATTGGGCAATCGTTTCGCGGCGCGGCCGACGTGTTACCGATGGGGCGCAAGCGGCGCGATTTTTGGTCGAAATTCTATTTTGAACGCGGTCCTTTGGCCTTGGCGAATGGCGATGAAGCGGCTGTTCAGGCCGAATTGGATGCATTGCTGGCGCAAACTGTGTCGGCGAAACGAACCGCAGGGCGGGTGGATTTGGTTGGGGCTGGCCCCGGTGATCCTGAGTTGCTGACGTTGAAGGCGCGCAAATTGATGCACGACGCGGATGTTGTGATCCACGATCAGTTGGTCACCAGCGAAATTCTGGAACTGGCGCGGCGCGAGGCGATTGTCGTTGAAACTAGCAAAAGCGGATTTGGCAAAAGCTGGAAGCAAGGCGATATCAACGATTTGATGGTGGCACATGCGGCGCAAGGGCATCACGTAGTGCGGCTGAAATCTGGTGATCCCGCAATGTTTGCCCGCCTTGACGAAGAAATGGATTCGCTGGACGCAGCGGGTATTGATTGGGCGATTGTGCCTGGCATCTCCACGGCATCTGCAGCGGCGGCTGGCACACGGGTTTCGCTTACACGGCGCGGGCGCAATTCTGCGCTGAAGTTTTTGACAGCCCACGATGTGGACGGGTTTGCCGATCAAGATTGGCGCGATTTGGCAAAACCAGAGGCGGTTGCAGCGATTTACATGGGCAAACGCGCGGCTAGTTTTTTGCGCGGTCGGTTGTTGATGTTTGGCGCTAACGGCGATGTGCCTGTGGCAGTTGTGGAAAATGCCAGCCGTGCGGATCAGCGCATTTTGCAGGCGACATTGATGACATTGCCCGAAGTTTTGGCGGCATCTGATGTAACGGGCCCTGCGGTTCTGTTGCTGGGATTTGCGCCAAGGGCGGCAGTACAGGCTGCGATGGATTTGGATATTAACGAGATGGAGCACGCGTGATGGCGAAGAAATTCACACCTAAGGTTCTGACAGCAAATGATTTGCTAAGTGGCGAAGTGATTTACTGGAATGACAACGGCGATTGGGTCGATGCGTTTGGAGATGCGCTGTATCTGGATACAGAAAAGCTAGCGTTTCATGTGTTGCGGTTGGCGCAAAAGCAAGGATTGGACAAAGTTGGCCCTTACCTTGCGGATGCGGAATTGGACGACGATGACAAACTGCGTCCAGCGCATTTTCGCGAAGATTTTCGCGCCACTGGCCCCAGCAATTATCACCACGGCAAACAAGCGGAGTTGGCGTAATGTATTCATACACTGAGTTTGACAAAGAGTTCATTGCGGAGCGGAACAAGCAGTTTCGCGCGCAAGTCGAACGGCGCATTGATGGCAGCCTAACCGAAGATGAGTTCAAGCCGCTGCGTTTGATGAACGGGCTGTATTTACAGCTGCACGCCTACATGCTGCGCGTGGCGATCCCCTATGGCACGCTGAACGGGGGGCAAATGCGCCAATTGGCGTTGATTGCTGAGAAGTTCGATAAGGGATACGGGCATTTCACTACCCGCCAGAACATTCAGTTTAACTGGCCCAAATTGCGCGATGTACCTGATATTCTGGATGCGTTGGCCGAGGTTGAGATGCACGCGATTCAGACATCTGGCAACTGTGTGCGCAACGTGACAGCGGACCATTTCGCAGGCGCTGCGAACGATGAAATCGAAGACCCGCGTCCAACGGCGGAATTGTTGCGCCAGTGGTCCACAGATCATCCTGAGTTCGCATTTTTGGGGCGAAAATTCAAGATCGCCGTGACGGGATCGGAAACAGATCGCGCTGTGACCAAGGCCCATGATATTGGCCTTCGGATGGTGCGTGATGGCGCTGGCAGTGCTGGCTACGAGGTAATTGTTGGTGGGGGTTTGGGCCGTACACCGATGATTGGCAAAGTGATACGGGATTTCCTGCCTGTTGAGGACCTACTGCCTTATGTTGAGAGCGTTTTGCAGGTGTATAACCGTCTGGGGCGCCGTGATAACAAGTATAAAGCGCGCATCAAAATCACGGTGCATGAAAATGGCATCGACACCATTCGAGAGCTGGTTGAGGCGCGTTTTGTGGCGCAACGCGCGGCATTCGGCGGAAATGACCAGAAGTTGTTTGCGCAGATCAAGGAAGCCTTTGCGACACCTGCGTATGTGACTGCTCCTTTGGATGGATTCTACGATTTACAGAACAAGGGCGCGAGCTTTCGTTCCTTTGTGGATACAAATCTGTCTGAGCATAAGAACCCAGAATATTCCATTGTGACGATTTCAATCAAAGCACATGGGCAAACACCCGGAGATGCGACGGCCGATCAATTGCGGGTTATGGCAGCTATTGCTGAGGATTTCGCGCATAACGAATTGCGGATTTCACACGAGCAGAACGTGATCCTGCCCCATGTGCATAAATCACATTTGCCCGAAATTTACGCGCGATTGCGTGCTGCGGGTTTGGCGACGGCGAACATTGGGTTGATTTCGGACATCATCGCCTGCCCCGGTATGGATTACTGCGCACTGGCGACAGCGCGTTCCATTCCTGTGGCACAACAGATCGCAACGCGGTTTGATGAGCTGAAGTTAGAGCATGATATCGGTGCGCTGAAGATCAA
>JASJIO010000005.1:0-19893 GCA_037625035.1 Amylibacter sp. | reverse complement strand
CATCATCACCAACCTCGGCGTGTTCGACGTGGTCGAGGGCGGCTTAAAGCTGGTGGAACTGGCCGACGGCGTAACCCGCGCCGACGTCGACGCCGTGACAGAAGCGACCCTGGTGAATTAAAGGGCAGGCAATTGAAAACAACTAGGGGCCCCCGCGGCCCCCTTTTTCATTCCAACCCTTTGTGCGACCCATCACACAACGCACCTTCGCCATTATGTTTGCAGCCACAAAAGAACACCTTTTTATCCTCGGTCGCTTCGAACTTTACTGGCGCAAACTCCGATCCCTTGTGCGATCCATCGCAAAACGGTTGATTGCTGGATTGCCCGCACGAACACCAAAAATAGCTTTTCCCAGCCTCTACTTCGACCGGGTACGGGGCTTTCTGGGCAATATTTGGAGCATCAGACATGGTTAATTTCCTTTAAGGGCGATGAAACAATAATTCCCAAAACCCTACCCGCCTTCCCCGCCATCCGCAAACCTTCCGTTGTTCAAAATGCAACACATGCCCATCGCTCCTTGCCTTACTCTGGCCCAATTCTCTCCGTAAAAACTTGCTCAACGCGGCATTCTACAGATCGCATCCGAGGCAACAGTAGTGATATCCACAATGCAACCAGCATCCCCATACCGCTCGACCCTGATCGTCCTAGCGATTTTTGTGGCGTGTGGCGTGCTACTGGCCGCAGCCATGCTGATTATGGCGGGTGGTATCTCTGGCGGTATCCCAGTGGCGATCTTCGCGATCATCGCCGCAATCGTTGCCACACGCCCCACCCTATTTCGCTGGTGCGTCACGCGCCTGTACAAAATCATCGGCCGCAAACCACGCCTGTTCGCCCGTGCGCGCCGCGCCGCGAAATCGCTAAAACCCTTCTCCCAACCAAAAGTCGCAATCCCCGCCTTCGCGCTCGGCTTCATCGGCTGGTTCGCTGAGGGCTACGCGCTTTACCTCCTCCTCACGTGAATGGGCGCTGAAATCTCCGTCTGGGCCTGCGTCGGCATCTTCGTGTTTTCGATGATGACAGGGGGCGCAACTGGTCTTCCGGGTGGAATCGGCGGCGCAGAGGCAGCAATGCTCGCGCTCCTATCCATCCAAGGCATCCCGCTCGAAATCGCAATTCCCACCACCGCCATCATCCGCATCACCACACTCTGGTTCGCGGTCGGCCTCGGCGTTCTATTCTTCCCATTGGCAGAAGCCACATCATCAAGAGGTCGTCATGGCTTGGAAAACTGATACATTAACTGGCTGGGGCCGCGTTCTTTCGGGGCAAGCCGAAATCGCACGCCCTGAAAAGCCAAGCGCAATTGCGCGTGTCATGGCTGACACCCCTGCCCCTGCGGTAGGTGCGCAGCGGTCTTATGGTGATGCGGCCATCAACACAGACGGCAAGGCAATCGACATGAACCGCCTAGATCGCTTTATCAGCTTTGATGCCGAAACAGGCGTTCTTGAGGCGGAAGCAGGCGTTTCCATCACCCAAATGCTGCAAACCTTCGCACCTCAAGGTTGGATACCAACGGTTATGCCCGGCACAGGTTTTGCCACGCTCGGCGGTTGTATCGCAAACGATGCACACGGCAAAAACCACCACGGCGTTGGCACGTTTGGACAATACGTCATCAGCATTGAACTGATCGGCGCGGACGGCAAAACCAAAACCGTCACGCCAAAGAGAAACAAAGCATTGTTCGAAGCTACTGTCGGGGGTCTCGGTCAAACAGGCATCATCATGTCGGCCAAAATCCAGATGACAGAATGTTCCTCGCGCCTGATCCAAGTGGATGAGCGCCGCGCGGCAAACCTGTCTGAATTTATGGACATGCTGAAATCATCCACAGCCACCTATTGCGTGGGGTGGATCGACGGCACAGCCAACAGTCAATACAGGTGGCGTAATTTAAGTATTCAATAACAGTAGTTTATAAGGCAATATTTGAGGTGTGCTTAATAGTGTGTTTTTGATGTTATTTGGAGGTAGAGCGGAAATGCTGTGTTAAACATGGCATATAAGCTAGCGAAGTTCCAAGCGCCATATCTCATACTCTCAAAACCTCGCCCTAATAAACTAAGAGCCTGCCCTGCCCGTTTCAAACTAGATGTCTTCCACCTGACGAAAACTCAATGGGTAACGTATGTAATACATCACTGCCAATCGGATGATTTCAGGTGAAGTCTTGAAGTATTTGAAGGGAGAACATGTTGTCATTTACCAAAAATACGGATCAACCACAAAAACGTCAAGTTTGTCTGACAACACCGTCATCAACCACAATTAAAGATTAGCCGCTTGCCCGTCAAATTTGTCTGACAATGCCCAACAACTGATGGATTGCGCGTTCATCACCTGATACCAAGTCCATAATCATCGGTATGGCTGGCAGACTAAGCAGCACCCAGGACATGTAGGGGTGATCCCAAATCAATTTTAAAATGTGCGTTTATTTTTCTTTCAGCGCTAAGCATAGAACGCAAAAAATCGACGTTTCCGCCGCTCTATTTTTACCTTCTTACTCAGATTTGGGGCCCAGTCAGGTCGCCCAATACAAACGCATGGGATTTGTGACCAACAGCTTGTGCTGCTGCTCTTGGGTGCGGGCGATGCTTAGGATGTAATCCACCAGCGCGCCGTCATCTGGCATATGCGATTTCATGTTGGGATGCGGCCAATCGGTACCCCAAAGAACGCGGTCTTCAAACCGATCAACAATAACTTGGTAAAAGGGCACGACGTCATCATAGGGCGCACCGGCCACCGTCAATCGCTCGGGACAGGTTACTTTGGTCCAAATGTTTTCGTTCTTTGCCATCAGGTCTATGAACCGCGCAAAATCAGGATGATCGACGCCTTTGGTAACGTCAGGCCGCCCCATGTGATCAACCACAACGATGCCGGGCAATTGTTTTAGAAACGGCTCAAGTTCTTCCAGATCGGCGGCCTCGAAATAGACGACGATCGACCAGCCAAACTGCTGAATTTTCTCGGCGATGCCGATGAAGACTTCTTTGGGCGTGGCATCTACCAGACGTTTGACGAAATTGAACCGCACGCCGCGCACGCCAGCCTCGTGCATTTCAGTCAGTTCTTCATGTGTGATGTCCGCGCCAATGCTAGCGACACCGCGCGCCAAATCACCGCCCGCACGGCAGGCATCGACCATCGCGCTGTTATCTTTGCCATGGCATGTCGCCTGCACGATGACATTGCGCGAAAACCCAAGGTGGTCGCGCAGAACAAAGAGTTCATCTTTGCCCGCATTGCAGGGGGTATATTTCCGCTCAACGGCAAATGGGAATTCCGGTGGCGGACCAAATACATGGCAATGGGCGTCAACCGCCCCGTCCGGCAAAACAAAGTCCGGTGTCTTTGGGTTCGGGTGGAAAACCAGCCAATCGGCGTCCATTTTCTGCTCAGTCATACGAATATCTCTCCATCCATCAGCTTGCGCGTGGTGCGCAGGATTGCGGCCTCGGTGACCGCGCCATTCTCATCCAAAGTTGCAACAACCGTCATTTCGCCAGTGGGGTGTTCGACCGATATTTTACGTTCATGTCCCTGCCCTGCTTGCGCCAAATCGTAGGCCGGCGTGCCTTCAATCAAACATGCAGTGGCAACGCTGACCGCGCCCAACACCCCGATTGTCTTATGGCATCTGTGCGGAATAAACGTGCGCGTTGATATGGCGGCGCCATCCTGCGCCGCACTAACCATCGTCATCTTCGGCACTGTTTTCTCGGAGACGTCGCCGAGGTTCATCATCGGGCCGCATGCCAACCGAATTTTTTCCAGCTTTTTACGCAAGACCGTATAAGCTTCCAAGTCTTCAGGCGCTTCCTGTCCTGTAATCCCCATATCTGAGGCGCGCATCACGACGCAGGGCATGCCGTTGTCGATCATAGTAACTTCAACACCGTCGATCACGTCCACCGCATTGCCCGTGGGCAATAGCGCGCCACAGCTTGATCCCGATGTGTCCTGAAAAGTAAGTGGCACCGGAGCAGAACCACCGGGCACCCCGTCGATTTGCGCTTCACCTTTATAATTGACAACCCCATCAGGGGTCTGCACTTTTGCAACCGCGATCTGACCAGTGTTCTCCATATAGATAGACACGGGCGTCTCACCATTTTCGGCAGCAACAAGTCCGCGTTCGATTGCAAAAGGTCCAACACCTGCCAGAATATTCCCGCAGTTTTGCGCGTCTGTAACAATGGGTTGATCCACAAAAACCTGCAAAAACAGATAGTCGACATCAACACCCGCACGCGTTGATTTGCGCACAATTGCTACTTTGGAGGTCAGTGGATCAGCGCCACCCATCCCGTCAATCTGGCGCAAATCCGGTGAGCCCATGGCGCGCAGCAACGCCGCATCTCGCACGGCTGTATCTTCAGGCAGATCTTCCGCCAGAAAATATCCGCCCTTCGACGTGCCCCCCCGCATCCACATGCAGCGTAAGCCTTCAGACATACTTGAGACCCTTTTCCGCCAGCCGTTCGCGCATACCGTAAATATCAAGACCCAACTCGCCAGCCTCAAACTTGGCACGCTTAGCCCTCTCATTGGCTTCGCGCGCTTGTGCTTTTGCCAGAACGTCAGCCGCTTCTTCGCGCCTAACGACACAAACACCATCATCATCCGCCACGATGATATCGCCGGGATTAACCAGTGCATCCGCGCAGACAACAGGCACGTTCACCGATCCAAGCGTTTCTTTGATCGTGCCTTGGGCATGGATCGCTTTGGACCAGACGGGGAAGTTCATCTCCGTTAGGTCGCGAATGTCACGCACGCCCGCGTCGATGATCAAACCGCGACAGCCCCGCGCGATGGCTGAGGTGGCCAGCAAATCGCCAAAGTAACCCGAATTGGAGGGTGTAATCGTGCCCAGCAACATCACATCCCCCGCTTGCAACTGCTCAATCGCGACGTGGATCATCCAGTTGTCACAGGGAGGCGCAAGGATCGTAACGGCAGATCCAGCGATGCGCGCACCCGAAAAGATTGGGCGCATGTAATCTGTCAGCAGACCTTTGCGCCCTTGTGCCTCATGTACGGTCGACACACCGCAGGCAGCAAGCCCGTCAATTATTGCGGGGTCAGCGCGCTCAATATTCTGGACGACAACGCCCGTGATGCCTGGCTGATAGCTCACTCCAACTCATCCACAGTGCGGGGAAATACGGTCTCAAAGCCTTCGGCGTATTTAGCTGCAACACCGCCCGCTTGCCCACCTGAGTTGCGGCGGAAGTGGTTGGCACGGTTTTCAGCCACGTTTTTATAGAAATTCCACAAATGTTCCTGACCCTGCATGCACTGGATCGCGGCCCACTTTTTGTCCCATACATCCGTGATGTCGAGGAAGGTTGTTGGTTTCCATTCCATCTGCTCTGTCTGGTGGGGCTCAAACAGATACAACTGTGGCGCGCCCAAAACCTTCTCGTCGGGGTTGTGGCCCCAAGCTTGTGCAATCATCCGGCATTGAAGCGCAAGCTGCGTCGTATCCATGTGGTCAGTGTTGTAGGGGTCCCACTTGGAATGGGACATCATGAATTTGGGCTGCACTTCGCGGATCACATCGACCATGCGGTCTTGTGTCTCTCGGCCCAGATCAAGGGGATAGTCGCCCACGTCAAAGAAGCGAATGTCGTTTATGCCCAATGCAACGGCGGCATTTTCGGCCTCTTTGCGCCGCTCGGTTTTCACCTTTTCCAGCGTCATGCCTTCTTGCTTCCACAGCTTGGCGCTTTCGCCACGCTCTCCGTAAGACAGACAAACAACGGTCACTTCATACCCTTTGGCTTGGTGCAGCGCGATAGCACCACCGGCACGCCAGACGAAATCTGCGGAATGCGCGCTGATGACCAGTGCGGTTTTTTTGTCGGACATGGTGTGAAGCCCCTCTAATTATTTTCCAATCGGTCATGCGACCTGTCGCGTTCGAACTTACCGCGTACGTTATTAAATTGCCTATTTCGAATTGAGCCCCTAAAATAGGAAAAAGCTATAGGGATGATATGCAAGGCGGTTTTCCAAACATACGGCACATGCGCGTTTTTGTTGAAACGGCCCGTACGGGATCGGTTTCTACAGCGGCAGAGCTGTGTCATTTGTCGCAACCCGCCGCTACTCAAGCCATTGCGCGTCTTGAGGCTGATTTCGGCACGGCCTTGTTGATACGCAAACGCCAGAGATCAACTCTGACAACGTGCGGGACACTTGTCGAGCGCCGCACCAGAGCAGCGCTGAAACATCTACGGGATGGGGCGCAAAACGCATTGCGCGAAGCAGGTAACAAGGCGGTGCGCCGCCAGACTTTCGAGCTATCAGTAACAGCCTCGCAATTGCGCAATCTGATCGCGATTGCGAATGCTGGAAGCTTTACAGTGGCAGCCCGCTCGCTGGGGTTATCGCAACCAACCGTTCATCGTACTGCACGCAGCTTGGAAGCGGTCGCAGGTACGCCATTTTTTACTGCGCGCGCCTCTGGCGTTCGCTTAACGGCCGCGGCAGATGCTTTCATGCGCGGGGCCAAATTGGCACAAAGCGAACTGCGCCAAGCGATAGAGGACGTCAGCCGAGAAACTGGCGAGGAACATGGCACATTCGTTCTGGGCAGCCTGCCATTGGCCCGAACGGCAATTGTTCCTAAGGCTATTCATGCGATGGTCAGCACTGTCGAAGGGTTCCAAGTGCGTGTTGTCGAAGGACGGTATGCAGAACTGCTGCGGTCTTTGCGCGAAGGCGATATTGATTGTCTGATCGGAGCGCTTAGACACCCAATTCCTACAGATGATATTGAACAGGAATTACTGTTTCAAGATGCTTTAGCCATCGTCGCACACCCCAGCCATCCTTTGGTGAACCAGCGCATGGTCAAGCTTGATGAAACCGTTGAATTCCCTTGGATCGCCCCCCCCATAGAAACACCGGCAGGTCAGTATTTATTCGATACGCTGCAAATTCATAAGCGTGCGGAATCGCCGGTTCGTGTGGTTTCTTCGTCTATGGCAGTGTTGCGCGGCGTCCTTGCAGAGGGGCATTACGTTTCAGTAGTCTCGCGGCACCAAATCAACGTGGAAGAAGCACTGGGCACCATCGCAGTTTTGGATGTACAACTTTCCGGCCATATCCGTGACATTGGGCTGACCTACCGCAGCGACTGGACCCCGACCGAAACCCAGTCATTGTTCATTGAGTATCTGCGAAACTTCAGCAAATTAGTGCATTAAATTTGAGCCAGGCTCTGAATGCAATATAGCTTTTTCTAATATTAGCTCAATCAAATGAATTGGCCACAGAGCGCGGCGTACTGCTACTTTAGAGACTAACCAGCCGGCGAACTGACCTTTAAAATCTGAGACATCAATACCGACGCAATTGGAAGAGCAAGAACCGCGCAGGCTTTTGCAACAGGACTTAAAAAGAAGACGTCACTCAACACGAAGGAACAGCATATGGGTTTGAATAAAGACTACGAAGACATCCCTGGCACCTTTGTTTTTGATGCCGACCGTGGGCGCGAGGGGTATCAACTCAATCAGTTCTGCATTTCACTGCGTAAGGCCCCCAACCGCGAAGAATTTGGTGCGGATGAGGGTGCATATCTAGACAAATACAAGATGACCGCAGGGCAGCGACAAGCGGTGATTGATCGCAACTGGAACCAATTGCTCGAACTGGGTGGGAACATCTACTACACAAGCAAGCTTGCCGCGAATGACGGAATCAATTTTCAGCAGCTGGCAGGCCTAATGACGGGCATGGGCAACGATGCATATCGCGCAATGATGCTCGCCGGTGGGCGTTCGCCCGAAGGCAACCGGCATCAGCACGAATGGGACGAAAAGGGAGAAAAGTAATGGCACGTATCACCGCAGGCGTGGGGTGTTCCCACGTGCCCGCAATTGGCGTGGCAATGGACAGTGGCATCACTGAGCAACCCTATTGGGAGCCAGTGTTTGAAGGCTTTGAGAAGTCCCGTGAATGGATGAAAGCGCAAAAGGCTGACGTTGTATTCCTAGTCTACAACGACCATTGCACTGTCTTTGATGCGTCCTGCATCCCGACCTTTGCATTGGGATGCGCGCCAGATTTTGCACCCGCCGACGAAGGCTGGGGCCCCCGCCCTGTCCCTGTCGTCAAGAACCATCAAGAGTTCGCCAGCCACATCGCGCATTCGCTGATTTTAGATGAATTCGACATCACCATAATGAACGAGATGGAGGTCGACCACGGCCTAACTGTGCCTATGTCTGTGATGTTTGGCGACAAAGGTGTTGACGATGAATGGCCCTGTCTGGTCATCCCCTTGTGCGTGAACGTCGTGCAGTACCCTGCCCCAACCGGTAACCGCTGTTACAACTTGGGCAAGGCGATCAAACGCGCAGTCGACAGCTTTGACGAGGACCTTAACGTGGTGATCTTTGGCACTGGCGGAATGAGTCATCAGCTGCAGTACAAGCGCGCAGGACTGATCAACAAGGACTGGGACACTCAATTTCTCGACCGCCTGACGTCAGACCCCGTGGAACTATCTCAGATGCCACACATCGAATACCTGCGCGAGGCAGGGTCGGAAGGTGTCGAGATGGTAATGTGGCATGTGATGCGCGGCGCGCTCGACGATGAAGTCGAAGAAGTGCATCGCCACTACCATGTGCCCGCGTCGAACACCGCAGTGGGCCACATCATTCTAGAGAACAAAAAAGATCAAAAGGCGAAGCCATGAGGATTTGTGTAGCGGGCGCCTACGGCGCCTTTGGAACAAAACACTTGGATGCGCTGAGCGAAATTGACGGCGTCACTGTCACGGCGGTCATGGGGCCAACACAATCCAAGATTGATGCGCTTGCAGCGGAGCGCTGTATAGGTTTTGCATCCACGTCACTTGAGGCCTGCATCGCGCGCGATGATGTAGATGCGGTGGTTTTGGCCACCCCAACGCAAATGCATGCGGATCAATCCATTGCCTGCATGAAGGCGGGCAAACCTGTGTTAATCGAAATCCCAATGGCGGATTCCTTGGAGGACAGTCAGCGGATTTGTGAGGTGCAAAAAGAAACAGGGACGCTGGCGATGGCCGGCCAAGTCCGCCGTTTCAATCCGTCGCACCAGTGGATCCGCAACAAAATCGACGCTGGCGAATTGAAGGTCCAGCAGATGGACGTTCAGACATTTTTCTTTCGTCGCTCGAATATGAATGCCAAAGGCGAGCCGCGCAGCTGGACGGACCACTTGCTGTGGCACCACGCATGTCACACGGTTGATCTGTTTCAATACCAAACAGGCGAAGTCGCGTCCGAATGCTTCGGTCTGCACGGGCCAAAACACCCCGATTTGGGCATTGCCATGGACATGTCCATCGGGATGAAAACGCCGTCTGGTGCAATTTGCACCCTGTCTTTGTCGTTCAACAACGACGGGCCTTTGGGTACATTCTTTCGCTACATTTGCGACAACGGGACCTACCTTGCCCGCTATGATGACCTGTTTGATGGGCGCGAAAACCAGATTGACCTAAGCGATGTGGCCGTGTCCAATAACGGCATCGAATTGATCGACCGCGAGTTTATTGCAGCCATCAAAGAAGGTCGCGAACCAAATGGGTCAGTGCACGACACCCTGGATGCGATGCGCACGTTGGATCGCATTGAAAAGTCTTTCGGTTCCTAGAAACCGAGCGAGGGCGTGCGTATCGTCGCGCCCTCAGCAATACCGCTCTGGGCCCATCCATTGCCCTGCTGAATAGCGATCCCCATGCGCCCAGCCGATGGGCATAACCGCTTCGATGCGCGTCACATCCTCAGTGCTCAGATCGATGATGCCACCGGTTACCAACTCTTGCAGGTGTGTAACCTTGCGGGTACCGGGAATGGCAATGACCCCGTCGCCTTGATGCAGAACCCATGCAATAGCTAGAGATGCAGCAGGCACACTCATATCTGCCGCCAATGCCCGAAACTTGGCGTTATATTCCAGATTGGCGCTCAGGTTTGGCTCAATAAAGCGCGGATTTGGTTTAAGGAAATCCAAATGCGCCACGCTTGCCGCATCATGTGGACGGTCTGTCAGCAAAGCGCGGCCAACTGGCGAAAAGGCCACCAATGACGCGCCAATATCGACGCAGGCCTGTATCAGCCCCAGTTCCGGCGACCGTGTGGACAGCGAATATTCCGATTGCACGGCTGCAATGGGATGCACCGCATGTGCACGGCGCAAAGAGGACGGCGCGATCTCGGAATATCCAATCGCCTTGACCTTCCCCGCCTTCACAAAACCAGCCAACGTTTCAGTCACTTCTTCGATTTCATTGCGGGTATCACGACGGTGGACATAATATAGATCAATAGCCTCAACCCCCAACCGCGCAAGGCTTTCGTCCAACGATTGCGCCAGATGTTCAGGGGAATTATTGAACCGATAATCAGGATCGCGTGTGATCCCCGCTTTGCTCGCGATGCTGAAGGGTAATGCACCGCCCCGGGATTTGATCCATTCGCCAATGACAGTCTCTGACCGCCCCATGCCATAGACGTTTGAGGTGTCGATATGTGTGATCCCCATCTCGACACAGGCGTCCAAGACCTTAAGAGATTCCGTATCCATAGCGGGGCCATAGAAGTCTGTGAAGGACATAGCGCCATAGCCGACAGCACTTACCAGCGGTCCATCCTGTCCAAGTTTGCGTTGCTTCATTGCCCTGTCCCTCGCGCAGTATCGTAAGCATCCAGTTAGGTCGACCAGCTCAAAAGTTACAACATTAAAATCGCTCAACTTCCCTTGTCATGCTCAATCTCTTTCGCACACTGAATGTAATAGTGCCGCGTTGGGCAATTGATTTGGTCAACCGCGCGCGCGCGCAGTAGTTCCGCTTTGATCTCCCGCGCTGCGGCAGGATCATCGCCCCCATAGATCAGACGGTCCACAAGTTGCAGCGCCCATTGTAGATCTCCATCAGCTTGGGCCTTTGTTGTTGCGGCCATAACGGTGTCCGAACTTCCGGCCAATTCGATAAATCGCTGCGCTTCATCTTGCGGAGACAACGGTTCTAGCGTTGTAGGGTTGCCGTCAAACCAGCCCATTGTTCCCACAAAATAAGCCCGAACGGCAAAATCGACGCGCCCGTAATACTCCCGCAGGCAAGGCTTTTCCGCCAACTCGGCAGGTAGCTTAACTGAATGAGCAAGTTCATCGATGGTGCGCCCCGCGTCCATGCCATTGCGAGTTTCAGTCACAATATGGCGGATGGCATCGCGGTAATCTGTCAGGGTTTCCTTGATTGTATCAGCACCAAACAGCGCCTTTGTATGACCAGGTGCCAGCTCGTCCGCGTCAAACGCCATCAGCAGATCCATGGTATCGGCCCATGCGTCAAAGTCGCGGTACGCCGTGCCGCGAATGGCATAGAGGTTTGGAAACGACCGATAGAAGTTGTCCCCACTGATCAGAATTTTCTTCTCTGGATACCAGACGACAATGTGGTCGGGTGTCTCGCCCGGTGCCCTGACCAGTTGCAAATCAATTCCATTTAGAGTGATGTTTTCGCCCTCATCGCCAATGCGCCGCGTGGGCGTCATGGCCCCCGCACCCATCCCTTTCAGTGGGCGGGCACCCGGACCAACCCCGATGCCGACAATTTCGTCCGGAGGCGACTTCACAATCCAAGACAATTTCACTGGTCCCTCAAACTTCCTGCACGGACTCGCACCGATCATGGAATCGCGCAAAGGCGGCACAGTTCTGGGTATTGGTTCGGTCGCTGGCGATCGTGGTAGTATCGGCAACTATACCTACGGCTCCGCAAAAGCGGGCTTTCACACGTATCTATCTGGCCTACGCAATCGCCTAAACCGCTGTGGCGGCCACGTGGTCACTGTGAAACCGGGCTTTGTAGATACCACAATGACTTGGGGAATTGAGGGCATGTTCCTTGTCGCCTCCCCCGATCAAATCGCAGATGATTTGTGGAACGCACACCTTAAGAAAAAGAACACGCTCTATACACCGTGGTTCTGGCGCTACATCATCGCGATCATCAAATCGATCCCAGAACCGATCTTTAAAAAACTGTCGGTCTAACTTTCTTTTGGCCAAAAATATCCTGGGGGTCTGGGGGTAAAGCCCCCAGCCACCGCGTCAGCCAATCGACCCAGACGCGTAGAACATGATCAACACCGTGATTGCGATGATTAAAATCCCCGTTTTATCGCGCATCGCAAACACAATAGGATCGTAATCCTGTTTGCCCTGCCACCCCAAAATCACCATCCGAATTTGCCACAACGCCAAGGGCAATATGGCCAAACGCAGCAGCCACGGATCATCATACAATGACACGGCTGTTTCACTGAATGTGTACAGCAAGAATATCGCCAGCGAGAAAAACACCCCAAGCCCTGCGAAATTCAACAAATCTTCGCGGTCTGATTTACGGTATCCCCGTCCCGGTACTTTGCCATCTGATTTTGCCAGCGTCAGTTCGGTCAACCGTTTCACACAGCCCAGCGCCAAAAACGTCGGAAAAATGAACGCAACCATCCAGCCAGATGCAACAACTTGCGCTGCCAAACCACCCGCAATCACCCGCAAAGTATACAGCCCCGCCAACGTCACAATATCCACCCAGCGCATCTTTTTGAACTTCAGCGAATAGGACAAAGACAACGTCATATACAGCGCAATAACCCCAAACAGCGGCCACGATATGATATATCCAACACCCAGCGCAAAAATACCCAGCGCAAATGACGTCAGCATCGCATCAGGAATACGCGCAGATCCAGCGGCCAACGGGCGGAATCGTTTCTTGGGGTGCATACGATCCGCTTCCAAATCCAACAGATCATTCACAAAATAGATAGAAGACGCCATCGCCGAAAATGCAGCAATTGCCAAAACCACCCTCATCAACGCCACTGGATCGAACGAATGAGCCGCGATCAAAGGCAGTAACAGCAAAATGTTCTTCACCCACTGGTGCGGGCGCAATCCTTTAGCCAACGACCTGCGCGACCAAGACTTTTTCAGCTGAACAACTTCAACGCCGCCGTCTTCCAATTGTTTCGCCACACCAGGGTGATGCCCAACGACAATCGCCTCGCCTGCGCATTTCCAAACGGCCAAATCCAACCGCTGATCCCCTGCATAGGCGTATTTGCCTTCACCAAACCGCGCGTTCAACGCCACAGCCTTGGCCGAACCTTTCAAATTAACATCGCCATTTGATCCAATGTGCTGCCCTTCTACACCGTGGTGATTTGCCAAACGCTGCACCAAACTTTCGTCGGTAGCAGATGCAAAAATAACTTCGCGGCCATCTTCGCTGGCTTGATCCATATACGCCTGAATATCTGGGTTCACGGGCAACAGCTCTACGTTCACATCAGCCAGTTCAGTGATTTCACGTTTCAGACGCGCACGATCGCCCCAAAAGCGAAACACAGTTTTCAGCGTGTTCAGCGGTGCTTTCCCCAAAGCGAGCCAAAATCCTTCGAACAACATGTCCGTTTTCAGGAACGTGCCGTCGATATCTACAGCCAAAGGTCTTTTATCTGTCATTTACTCGCACTCGATTTAAAGACACATCCGTCTGTTACATATTTTGGCAGTGTCATACACAATGTGCGCGCAACTTGCCATGCGGCGACCACTTTGGGCACATAGGCGCGCGTTTCTGCATAAGGCGGCACACCTTTGTGTTTCTTAACCGCGCCCTCGCCCGCGTTATATCCAGCCAAAGCCAGCAACGGGTCGCGTTTGAATTCCTTTAACAACCAATCAAGGTAAGCGCTGTCTGACGTCAGCACACGCTGGACAGATTTGAGTATTTGAATAACGGAGGATTTCTGGTTCATCTTATCGATTAGGAGATCGAGATAACGAAGAAGCCAAAGACATCGGAGGATGCAGCCGACAAGTTTGTGAAGAACATCCGTCGCAAGACACGCCAAACTTATTCATCCGAGGAGAAAATCCGCATTGTAATGGCGGGGTTGCGTGGTGAGGAAATCTCAGTGCTGTGTCGTCGTGAGGGTATCGCAGAAAGCCTTTATTATAGCTTGTCGAAGGAATTCCTCGAAGCTGGCAAGCGCCGTCTGTCTGGCGACACGGCACGCCAAGCCACCTCACCAGAGGTGAAAGATCTGCGTTTGGAGTCGTGGGCGCTGAAAGAATGCGTAGCTGATCTGACGATTGTGAACCGCCTGCTCAAAAAAGCATGACAGGCAGTGGGGATACGAGGAATGAGATATCCCGCCTCGGAGAAACTGGAAGTCATCCGCACCGTCGAGGGTTCGCATCTGCCGGTTAAGCAGACCCTCGATATCCTGGGCATTCCGCGCAGTACTTTTTATCGGTGGTATGACCTCTATGTCGACGGCGGCCTTAATGCCGCCCCCACCGAAGCTGACACAACCCTCCCCGAACTGATAGCCACCACAATCGCTAATCTCACGCCACGCGTTAAGAAATAGGTATCCATCCCCCCCTTCTTTTGAGCGACAACTATCTGCGGGTGAATGGCCCATTGGCCAGAGGGGCGGCGAGCCCCTTTCCAACGCGCGCGTCACACGCTACCCCTGATTTATGACGCAACTCCCCGCAAAATTCGCTGATTGGTTCACCGCTCATGGCTGGGAAATTCATCCCCATCAATCTGATTTGCTCGCCCGGTCCCATGATCCTGCAACTCTTCTGATAGCCCCCACTGGCGGTGGTAAAACTCTCGCTGGTTTCTTGCCAACGCTCACCGAATTGGCCGATGATCCCCCCGCAGGCCTGCACACATTATACGTTTCCCCGCTCAAGGCGCTGGCGGCTGATATCAAACGCAATCTGGAAACACCTGTCGTTGAAATGAACCTGCCGATCCGCATTGAAAGCCGAACAGGCGACACCACGCAAACCCAAAAGAAACGTCAACGGGCCGATCCACCACATATTCTTTTAACGACACCTGAGTCCCTTGCAGTGATGTTGTCTTACGAAGACGGTTCGAAAACTTTCGCAGGATTACAAAGAGTTGTGATCGACGAAATCCATGCCCTCGCCGAAAGCAAACGCGGCGACCAGTTGATGTTATGTCTTTCGGCCCTTCAATCCATCGCGCCAAACATGCGCCGCGTTGGCCTATCTGCCACGGTCGAGGATCCGCCCACCCTCGCAACGTTACTTGCGCGAAATCCTGATCCATGCGACATAATTCTTGCCGATCCAGGGCCAGAACCCGACATTCAAATCTTACAAACAGACACCGCTCCACCCTGGTCAGGCGCAGGTGCAGCCTATTCAATTCCGGACGTTTTAGATCTGGTCAAAACCGCCAAAACCACGCTCATTTTCATCAACACCCGCGCCCAAGCCGAACTGTATTTTCGCGCAATATGGGAGGCAAACGAAGACCAACTCCCGATCGCGCTGCACCACGGTTCCCTATCACGCGAAGCCCGCGACAAGGTCGAAGCCGCAATGGTAGCAGGCAGCCTTCGCGCCGTGGTTTGCACAGGCACGCTCGATCTTGGCATCGATTGGGGCAATGTGGATTTGGTGATCCAAGTCGGCGCACCCAAAAACATCAAACGCCTCGTACAACGCATTGGCCGTTCAAACCACCGCTACAACGCACCTTCACGCGCGGTTATCGTCCCTGCAAACCGCTTCGAAGTCCTCGAGGCGCAAGCCGCACTAGATGCCGTCAAAGAAAACGATCTGGATGGCGAACCACGCGGCGAC
This sequence comes from Amylibacter sp., assembly GCA_037625035.1. Classification (GTDB taxonomy): domain Bacteria; phylum Pseudomonadota; class Alphaproteobacteria; order Rhodobacterales; family Rhodobacteraceae; genus Amylibacter. The sequence continues at coordinate 4,152 of JASJIO010000005.1, read as the reverse complement.
GGCCCCCGCGACGTGCTGTGTCAACACATCCTAATTCGCGCCTGCGCAGGCCCGTTTGATTCCGATATCCTGTTCGCAGAAATATCCCAATCCGGCCCCTACCACACACTGACACGCCCCGAATTCAACGCCTGCCTCGATTTTTGCGCTACAGGTGGGTACGCGCTGCGGGCCTATGATCGCTGGCAACGATTGCTGCAAAATCCTGCGGGTCTATGGCAACTCCGCGACCCCCGCGCGACCCGCGCAATCCGCATGAACATCGGCACAATCGTGGACACAGAAACGCTCAAGGTGAAATGGCGTGGTCGCGGCGGCGCACCCTTGGGCGAAATAGAAGAGAGCTTCGCGGCCACCTTAACCAAAGGCGACACCTTTCTTATTGGCGGCCAAGTTGTGCGCTACGAAGGCCTGCGCGAAATGACCGTCCAAGTCACCAAAGGCCACAAAGCGCCAAAAATCGCCACCTTCATGGGCACCAAATTCGCCACCTCGACCCTGCTCTCGACCCGCATCATCGACATTTTGCACGCAGGTGATTGGTCGCCCTTCCCCGCCCACACCCGCGAATGGTTAGAGGTGCAAAGCCGTATCTCGGCCATGCCAAAACCGGGGCGAATGATGGTAGAAAGCTATTGGCGCGACACCACCGCCTTCACATGTTTTTATGGCTTTGCAGGGCGCAACGCACACCAGACCCTCGGCCTATTGTTGACCCGCCGCATGGAAGAAGCTGGCCTTAACCCCATCGGTTTTGTCGCCACGGATTACGCCGTTCTGATCTGGGGATTAGACGCCATCCCAGACCCTGCTGCCCTGTTATCCCCCGATGATCTGCGCACTGGTTTTGAAGGCTGGCTTGCGGGCAATGCCGTGATGAAACGCAGTTTTCGCAACGTCGCCACCATTGCGGGTCTGATCGAAAAGAACCTGCCTGGGAAACGTAGAACGGGCCGCCAGGCAACTTTTTCGTCGGATATTTTATACGACACGCTGTTGAAATATGATCCCGACCATCTGCTCTTACAGATTACTCAAACCGAGGCGATGCGCGGCCTAGTAGATTTCGGACGGATTGAGGAAATGCTGACCCGCATCAAGGGCCGCATCGACCACATTCAAGCGCCCCACGTCACGCCCCTTTCTGCGCCAATGCTGCTTGAAATAGGTAAGGTTCCGATCAAAGGCGCGGCGATCGAAAAGGCTGCGGCTGTACGCGCGAGCGAACTTATGCGCGAGGCGGGATTATAACTTGCATCCCACGCTGTGTTCCTGTTTCGTGCGCCCATGCACGGCTATTCTTTCACTTTGAAATCCGCGAACCTTACTGCCTTATCCACAGGATTGTTGTGGTGGGCAGATCGCAAACTTCTGTGTGTTTCTGATCTGCATCTGGGTAAATCAGAACGCATGGCGCGGCGCGGCGGATCACTTCTTCCGCCCTATGAAAACAAAGAAACGCTGACCCGCCTCGCGCTAACGATCAACGCGCTCGATCCTTTAACCGTCATTTGCCTTGGCGATAGCTTTGACGATCTTGCCGGCCTTGATGCGCTAGACTCGGCAGATCATTCCAACCTTGCGGCGTTGATGGCGGGGCGGCGTTGGATCTGGATCGAAGGCAATCACGACGCGGGTCCGCTGAACATTGGAGGCACTCATCTAGCCGAATTTGAAACCGGCCCACTTACCTTTCGTCACATTGCAAAGACGAATTGCAGTGGCGAAATTTCAGGCCATTATCATCCCAAAGCCAGCGTTAAAATCAAATCCGGTAGCTTAACGCGATCCTGTTTCTTGATCGACGAAACCCGCGTGATCCTGCCTGCATTTGGCGAATACACGGGCGGATTGAAAACCACAGACCCCGCATTTTCACCACTTTTAGGCGAAAACGCGATTGCGGTATTAACTGGCGCACAAGCGCTCCCAGTTCCAATGCCAAGGTGAAAAATCGTTAGTGTACCCTTGAATTTCCACGCACTCATCTTATTTTAATAACTTTGGACATATGATTCCCCGTAGAATTCATAATTTTGAGTGGTGAGCGCAGCATCTGCGCACTCAATCCGGCGGTAAACAAGTTATTGAGTATGAGTATGAACAAGGCGTCGGATCTGCTCCGACGCCTTTTTTTCGTTTTAATCTTGTTTGCGTGGCGATTATGCCGTCAAACCTTCTGGCTCTTCCAAACCATTTGCACGGCTACAAGCCGTCACTGTATTTGCCAACAAACACGCGATGGTCATCGGGCCAACACCACCTGGAACAGGCGTTATCGCACCCGCTTTGTCAACTGCAGATGCAAAATGCACGTCGCCTACCAGCTTGTTTTTGCCTTCTTTTTCGGGGTGCGGAATGCGGTTTATGCCCACGTCAATCACTGTCGCGCCTTCACCAATCCAATCCCCGGTAATCATTTCAGGCCGCCCAACAGCCGCCACAACGATATCCGCTGCACGCACAACAGCTTCGATATTTTTGGTCCGCGAATGCGCAATCGTCACCGTGCAGCTGTCTTTCAACAACAGGTTCGCCATCGGCTTACCTACAATATTGGATCGTCCTACAACCACAGCATTCAGCCCAGAAAGCGACCCGAGGTGATCGCGCAGCATCATCAAACAGCCAAGTGGCGTACACGGAATCATGGATTTTTGCCCCGTGGACAGCATGCCAACGTTGGAAATATGGAACCCATCCACGTCTTTTTCTGGCGAAATCGAATTGATCACCAGTTCTTCGTTCAAATGTTTTGGCAACGGCAATTGGCACAAAATACCGTGGATCGCAGGATCATTGTTTAACTGCTCAATCAGCGCCAACAGGTCGGCTTCAGATGTATCCGCGTCCAGCTTGTGCTCGATTGAATTCATGCCAACTTCAAGCGTGGATTTACCCTTGTTGCGCACATAAACTTCGGATGCTGGGTCTTCGCCAACCAACACGACTGCCAAGCCTGGCGTGATGCCGTGGTCTTTTTTCAAACGCGCAACATGTTCGCCTACTTTGGCGCGAACTTTCGCTGCAAATTCTTTACCGTCGATGATTTTCGCTGTCATTTTATGTGCTCCTTAAATGCAAAAAGGGGGCAAACGCTGCCCCCTTTGAATTCTAAATGCCCGACTTAAAACAAGCCTTCGATCTGGCCTGCGTCGTTCAAGTGGATCGCTTCTGCCGATGGAACCCGTGGCAGACCTGGCATTGTCATGATCTCGCCGCAGACAACCACAACGAAGCCAGCACCCGCGCTTAGGCGAACTTCGCGAACAGGAACCGAATGGCCTGTTGGCGCGCCGCGCAAGTTAGGATCGGTCGAAAACGAATACTGCGTTTTCGCCATACAAACCGGCAAATGGCCGTAACCCTGCTCTTCCCACAACTTCAGCTGATCACGGATTTTCTTATCCGCAAGCACTTCGTCTGCGTGGTAGATGCGTTTCGCGATTGTTTCGATCTTCTCAAACAATGGCATATCATCTGGATAAATAGGCGAGAATTGTGATGCGCCGCTTTCAGCAATATCAGCAACACGTTTTGCCAATGCTTCAGAACCCTTGGAACCGAACTCCCAATGTTGGGAAACGATCGCTTCGGACCCCTGTTCTTTCACGTAATCCTTAACCGCTTGAACTTCAGCTTCTGTGTCGGTCACAAAGTGGTTGATCGCAACAACAACAGGCACGCCAAATGATTTCAGGTTGGAAATGTGACGACCAAGGTTCGGGCAACCTGCCTGAACAGCCTTAACATTTTCTGGACCCAGATCAGCTTTTGCAACGCCGCCGTTCATTTTCATCGCGCGAATTGTTGCAACCAGCACAACACAGTCAGGCGAAAGTCCAGCCTTGCGACACTTGATGTTGAGGAACTTTTCAGCACCCAAATCAGCCCCAAAGCCCGCTTCCGTCACAACAAAATTCGCCAATTTCAGCGCAGTTGTTGTGGCAATAACAGAGTTACAACCGTGTGCGATATTCGCAAATGGGCCACCGTGAACGAACGCAGGATTGTTTTCCAACGTCTGAACCAAATTTGGCTGCATTGCGTCTTTCAGCAGAACCGTCATCGCGCCATCTGCTTTGATATCGCGTGCAAACACAGGTGTGCGGTCACGGCGATAGGCCACGATCATGTCACCAAGACGTTTCT
>JASJIO010000004.1:0-26975 GCA_037625035.1 Amylibacter sp. | reverse complement strand
GTCGATTTCGTCGTACGCTTTAAAATTGTCCGAAAACTGCTTTGTGATCGCAGCTGTCAGCGTCGTTTTACCGTGGTCAACGTGGCCGATCGTACCAATATTACAATGCGGCTTATTACGTTCAAACTTCTCTTTTGCCATATCGCTGGCCTCCGTCGTCTTTAGCGCCTCTGCGCCGTTATGAATGACCTTATCTCAAAGGCTCAAAGCGGTGCACCAGCACCCCTATTCTTGATGCGATTCACGTAATGCCACTTTGGATAAAAATCAACCTGTATTGTGTGTGCGGTGCATAGTTTGTCGCGAAACGCGGCTTTGCAGAGGGGCCATCGCGTAATTGCGTCGCACGGGCTGGCGGCCAATGACATTAAAGCTATAGTTCAAAGCAACGCCCCTAAATCGGAACGAACAGCCTATGCCTGACGCACAGATGCCAGCCGAACTCCCCCCAAAAGTTGAACTTGTCACCCGTGTGATGGGGCTGTGGGAAACATTTCAGTTGACCCGTAAAAACCTGCTGGCGATCATTCCGCATGTTGCTGTGAAACAACCGATGGTGTCGGGTAAAACAGGGTTCATCCGTTGGCACATGGTGATGGATCCAACGGCCAACCGTCGTATTCTAAAAGAAAAGTTGGATATTTACCCGAAATCCGACGTGACTAAAAATATCCTGCGCCCTGCAATTGGTGACAGCATGTTCATCGCCGAGGGCGCGCATTGGCGTTGGCAACGTCGCGCCGCAGCACCCGTGTTTTCGCACCGCAATATCGCGAGCCTTGCACCGATCATGTCGGCCAGCGCCGAGGCCGCATCTAAACGCCTTGCCAATACAGACAGGCAAGCAGACGTATTTGATGAAATGGTTCGCGCCACATTCGAGGTCATCTCGGACGTTACATTTTCAGGCTCTGGTGCAATGGACAGCGAGGCCGTTCACCGCGCTATCGACAATTACATCGATCAAACCGCACGCGTTTCGTTGTTTGATATTTTGGGTGTTCCAACTTGGGTTCCGCGATTTTCGCGCCTGTTTGGCCCCAACTCCTTGACCAAAATGAAGGACATCGCGGATGAAAGCATCACGCGGCGTCGTGAAAGTGGGCCAAAAGAAATCCCCGATCTGCTCGATCTTTTGATGGACGGGCAAGACCCAAAAACCGATCGTCAGATGAACGCGTCCGAATTGCGCGACAACCTTTTGACCTTTATTGTGGCGGGGCATGAAACCACCGCGCTCACGCTCAGTTGGGCGCTGTATCTGTGCGCGTTTGATCCTGATGTTCAGGAAAAATTACGCACCGAGGCTCAATCTGTTTTGAAAGGCGGGGTCGCAACGGCGGATCACGTTGGCCAGATGCCATACTGCGAACAGGTGATAAAAGAGACGCTGCGCCTGTACCCGCCTGCCGCGTTTCTGTCGCGCACAGCCCAAGCCGAAGACGTGTTATTTGGCCGAAAAATTAGGCCCAAAGACACCGTGATGCTGCCTGTTTACGCCCTGCACCGAAATGAGCTGTTGTGGGAAAACCCCGATGCGTTTGACCCTGACAGGTTCGGTGAAGGCGCCAGCTATGATCGGTTCAGCTGGCTGCCCTTTGGCGACGGCCCGCGCGTGTGTATCGGGTCGCATTTCGCAATGGTCGAGGCACAAATCATCCTGTCGACCTTGATTTCAAGGTTCAAATTCGAACGCATCAAAGGCAAAGACCCCAAACCCGTTTTGGTGGTAACTTTGCGCCCAGATGGTGGCGTGCCGTTGAAGGTGACGCCAGTTTAACGGCTATTTCTTTAAGGCCTCGTGAACCTTTGGCATATCGCAGTCGTGTGGGCCTGTTCTTGCACCACCGCGTCCACTTACAGACCCGTCTGCGCCAATAACGGCGGTTTCGCCTTGGAAAGACAACTGCACGGATCCATCGGCTAAAATTTTGGTTTGAAAGCTTTCGCCGCCACCTCTGGCGCATCCATTTTTGTACGTAAGTTTCATTTTCCCAAAAGAAGTTAGCGCGCCGCATTTATACGTTCCCACAGCATTTGCGGGGCCAGAGGTGAAGGCCAGTGTGGCAGTGACAGCAATGATAGACGTGGACGTCAGAAACAGTTTCATGAAAATTTCCAATTTTAATTATCGGTATGAAACACGAACCCGTTAAGCATGTCCATGCTCCCACGGGAAGCTATCCAACCGTTCATACCCCACATCCGTCACCAAAACCTGCGTTTCCAGCTTCACGCTTTCTGTGCCTTCCGCCGCGATCAGGCTCTCGACACAGATCACTTGGCCGGCTTCAAAATGGCCACCATGCGCGCTGTCGAAATCTACGTGCAGCGGGATCACAGGCCATTCATCGGCCATGCCAACACCGTGCGCCGCCAAAGAATAGCGATAGGGTTGATAGGCTTCGGGGATTTGCCAGCTTTTGTCGTTGAACTCTGCAAAACTCACCCCCACTTTCACCAGCGACAGGTTGTGATTTATCTGATCGAGCGCGGCAGAATACACAGATTGCTGCACCCCCGTCATCGGCGTGTAGCCACAGGTCCAACTGCGCGACAGGTCGGCGCAATATCCGTAGGGGCCAATCATATCGGTATCAAAGGCGATCATTTCACCCTTCTGGCATGCACGCGGGCTGCATTCTTTGTACCACGGATTTGTGTTTGGCCCACAGGTAAGCAGCTTGGTTTCTAACCATTCGCCGCCCGAACGCGCGTTTTCAAAATGCAGATGCGCCCATAATTCATTTTCCGTCACACCAGGAACCGAGTGTTCGTAAATTCGCGCCATGCCAGCCTCAGCTACGCGAATGGTCCAGCGCATCAGCTCGATCTCGTCATCGCTTTTGATCGCCCGCGCCATTTCGGTGATCTGCCCCGCATCGACAATTTCGATGCCCCGTTTGTTCAGCGCGGCCACCCCTGCGGGTTCCATCCGATCCACTGCCAAACGCCCAGCACCGCCCAGCGTTTCGGCTATTTCATCTGCCCAAGCATCCATAAATTCATCCACACGTTCGCCCGCGTGCATGAACATCCAGCCTTTGGAACGGCGCAGTTCGTCAATGCCAGGCAACCCGTCGCACAGATGTTCACAGCCATTAAACTCGAACATAATCCCGGGGCCGCCATTCAATATCAGCGCGTATCGCAACGGGTTGTGCGAGGTCCAAACCGACATGTTCGAACAGTCAAACGCGTAGCGAATATTCACGGGATCATACAGCAACATGCCCGCCACATCGTGTAGATCCATCATGCCGCGATACCGCGCCAAACGATAGGCGCGCGCACGATCCAGCACTGCATCCGCAACGGGGGAAACCAGCGGTTTATCCGCACCCTCGGCGTTCAAAAACGCCTGTTTGCGATCATCTTTAAACGGCTGGGTCATGCGTGTTCCATGCTGTAGGTGCGGATCATGCGGCGACGATGGCCGCTGAAATCATTGATCGGGTAATGCAGGGTAAATCTGTTGTCCCAGATCAGCACATCGCCCACATCCCAGTTAAACCGACAGGTGAATTCGGCGCGTTCTTGATGATCGAACAAATACCCCAGCCACGGCGCGCTTTCGGCCTCAGACATGCCAACAAACCGATAGTGAACATCCGCGTCACGTACAACCCTTTGGCCCCCGAAACAGGGTGTTTGCGCACAACGGGATGGGTCGCGCAAAACGCCACTTCTTCGCGGCGTTCATACCAAAAATACGAATGGTTCGCATCTAGCCCCCGCAGCAATTCCTGCAGCTTGGGTGACAAAGTTTCAAACGCGCTAACGGTAGACGCGAACGCAGTATCGCCCCCCACAGGCGGAATTTCCAGCACGTGCAAGATCGAGGCGTAACCCGCAGGTTTCAGCCAACTGATATCCGCATGCCAGCTTTCGCCGCCAAACATCGCCTTGTCATTGGGTTCACGCAACAATTCCAAAACCGCTTTGCAATCGTCATATCCGTTGTCCACCAGCGGCTGCAGAAACGGTTGATCGAACCGTTCACCAAGCGCCGCCATCGCAAACCGATCCAACGATTGGCCCCGCAATCGCAGCACCAAATGGGTATCGAGCGCAGCTTGCAAACCCGCGAAACCTGCATCATCCAGATTGGACAGATCAAGCCCCGAAACATCCGCGCCCAACGCCCCTGCGACCTGTGTAATCTTCATGATGCGCGGCCGTAAAATCCTACGCGTTCTTCTTCGCTAAACATCACATCTGGTGTTTCGTAATAGGAAAATACCGCGATAACGCGATCTTTGTCGCCCTCTACTGGCGTTACACGGTGCGCGGTGTTTTTACCTGCAAACACGTTCAATGTGCCTGCCGAAAGGGTAATTTCGCACGTGGCTTCTTGGCCCTGCAACAGCCGCGCTACGCCGTCATAATTCGGGTCACCGTCACTGCGCAAATCAGAACAATATTCAAATTCACCACCCTGTTCGGGGGCTTGTAACAACAACGTCGTGGTGAATTCAGACCGATCAAAATGCCAGTTCAACGCTTGGCCTTCGCGGTATGCCATCACGTTCACTCGCGCCAAAGGATCGGCCATCGTGTGCAGTGTTTCCTTGCCCATACAGGCCGCCAAGAACCGCGCAAAAGGTGGCCATTCATACAGCGCCATCAACGCGCCCTGCCCCAATTGATCGCCGCAAAGCGTTCGATTTGATGTTTCAAACTGTTTTAAAGCAGGATGATTATCAGGCACATCTGGGATAGATTTCATAAAATAAATGTTGTGCATCCGCGCATGTTCAAAGCTCTCGGCCTCAAATCGTGGCATCAATCCAAAGGCCACATCAGCCGCCACGGCAAGGCGCATCAAGCCCTCAAGATTAAACATTCCATCCGCCGCGATATCAGCGCGGCATCTATCCACCAAATTTTGCCATTCGGGCGTGTTGGGTTGATCAATCGGAAAGCGGGTCAGGTCGAGAATGTTTTGCATAAGGGCACCCTGCCCTGATCACGGCGCGAACACTATCGCAAACACGACGCGCTTAGTCGCAAATACTTTGTAATGCACGCCATTAGATCGGGGTTAGGACGGGATCATAACTTGCATCGTCAACCACATCGGCCGCAACGGCTGCCAAAGCGCGGCCATCCAAATCTGGGTGGCTGGCAAGATGGGACATTAGCCCTTTTTGATCACCATGCTTGTCTTTGAGCGTTTTGAAAAATTCCGCAAACGAGGCAGAAGGCAATTTCGCGTCTGCCATCAATCCATGCGCAAATTCATCTGCACCCGATTCCGCATCTTGGGCGTATCGCGCCGAGATCAGCTTTTCCGTCAAAACCAGCGCCATAAACCCTCCAGCGAAATCGCCAAACACCATGCCCAAAATACCGACCGATCCCGCCGAACGCAAGGTCAGGCGCATCGGATCGCGGTTCATCACGTGGCCCACTTCATGGCCTAAAACGCCCGCCACTTCTTCGGGGCTGCGCGCCGCATCCAGCAACCCTTCGAACAGTACAACATTGCCACCGGGCACCGCAAAAGCGTTGATCGTTTTGTGTTGCCGTACCACGTGCGATCAATCTTGTATTTTTCCAGCCAATACGTCTGACGCGGTAGCAACAATCCCAGCGAAATGATCGTAATAAACCAGTGCACGAGTGCGCGCCAAACATAGCCTCACGCGGCCGCATCCACACCGAAACGAACGCCCCGCCAACGGGTGCGCGACAAGATATAACGCCGCGCGCGGTATTGTGCATAAAAGATAAACGGGATCACCTCCAACAGGGTCGCTTGGCCTAAAGCCAGTTGTAAAAATTGCGATCGAGGGCCATCGCCACCTGAAACAGGCCCAGATATATCGCCAAAAACGCTACTGCAATCAAAAATCCGAGCAGTTTTTCAAGGCCGTTGCCCGTGTATTCCATCGGATCACCGCCCAGTGCTGTGGCGGACCAGAAATATTTTCAAATGCGGGTTTTCGCCCAAAAGCGGTAAAAGCCGAGCGTGATCAGCGTTAAAACTGCGGTGCGCAAGGCCAGCCAGAACAACGGTCCTTGTGTGCCGCCATATTCAACATCCATCGGCGGGCTGGCGGCTGCTGCGTCGCGGGTGTCTTCGCGGTGCAATCTTGAAAATGGGTCATTGGAGACATCACTGCTCATGATCTGCCCCTACATTTATTATTATTTTTGTTGGGCGCGATACTGCGCCCAAACCGTCAAAATATATCAAAACTTATTATCAGAACTTGTTTTCACGAGGAAACCCACGCGGCGCCATGCGCCCAGCGCTGGCACGTTTTCCTGTCCATTCGTCCAATTCGGTTTCGGTGCGCGTGCGCCCTGCCGGGTCTAGCCAGCTGAGGCCCTCGGCACGCACAAATGTGGTCGCGTCATTCAAGCCGCCGTCTTTGTATTTCTGCAAACGTACGCCTTTGCCACGGCCCATTTCTGGTAATTCTGCAATCGGGAACACCAGCACTTTGCGGTTTTCACCAACGCAGGCCACAAAATCACCCGCAACTGTTGAACAGATCGACGCTTTCACGTCGCCTTTGACATTCAGCACTTGTTTGCCTGTCCGCGTTTGCGCGATCACGTCGTCTTCAGACACGATAAATCCGTCGCCTGCCGTGCTCGCCACCAGCAACTTTTGCCCCGCTTTGTGCAGGAACAGCGTCACCATTTCGGCCTCGTTTGGCAGATCAACGATTAAGCGCACAGGTTCGCCCATGCCACGCCCACCCGGCAAAGTCGCACAGCCAAGCGTGTAAAAACGCCCGTTCGATCCCATCAACAGCAACTTATCTGTGGTTTCCGCGTGGAACAGGAAACGACCCTCGTCGCCGTCTTTAAACTTTAACTCTTGGGTCAGATCGATGTGGCCTTTCATGGCCCTGATCCACCCCATCGAGGAACAAACAACCGTGATCGGCTCACGCTCGATCATCGCTTCAAGCGGCACTTCTTCAAAATCAGGCGCAGCGGCCAATTCTGTACGGCGCGCACCGCCGACAGTTTTCTTGCCAAACTTCGCGCGCGTCTCTTTCAGCTCGCCGATGATCCGTTCCCACTGCAGTTCTTCTGAACCAAGCAGGGTTTCCAGCGTGTCCAATTCTTTCCACAACGCATCGCGCTCATTGCGCAATTCCATCTCTTCTAACTTGCGCAAAGACCGCAGGCGCATGTTCAAAATGGCTTCGGCCTGAACCTCGCTCAGTTGTTCAGCACTTGGGGCAATCACATCGGACGGGCCACGATAATCGGCCTCGGACATGGCTTTGGGATGATCCAGAGACCAATCTTCGCGCAGCAAGGCTTCTTTGGGTTCTTCGTCGTAACGGATCACATCGATCACGCGATCAAGGTTCAGGAAGGCAAGGATAAAGCCTTCCAACACTTCCAAACGACGTTCGATTTTATCGACCCGAAACTGCGAACGGCGTTGCAGCACATCGCGGCGGTGATCAATGAACGCGCGCAACACTTCTTTGATCGAACAGACCTTGGGCGTGCGCCCGTCGATCAGCACGTTCATATTCAGGCTAAACCGCGTTTCCAGATCGGATTGACGGAACAGAGTTTCCATCAGAACAATGGGATCAACAGTCTTGGCACGCGGCTCCAGCACAAGGCGGATATCTTCGGTGCTTTCATCGCGCACGTCTGCAAGGATCGGAATTTTCTTGGCGTTGATCAGTTCCGCGATCTTTTCGATCAGCTTGGATTTCGCCACTTGGTACGGAATTTCAGTGACGACAATCTGCCACTGCCCGCGACCTAAATCCTCGGTCTCCCAGCGCGATCGCACACGGAACGACCCGCGCCCCGTGGTGTAGGCCTGCAAGATGTTTTCTTGGGGTTCGACCAAAATGCCACCTGTCGGGAAATCTGGCCCCGGCACGTATTGCATCAGTTTTTCAATCTTGGTGTTCGGGTTCTTGATCAGTTTGATCGCCGCTGTGCACAATTCTTCGATGTTGTGGGGCGGAATGTTCGTCGCCATGCCCACCGCGATCCCTGTGGAGCCGTTGGCCAGCAGGTTCGGAATCGACGCAGGTAAAACCGTAGGTTCCGTCAGACGCCCGTCGTAATTATCACGAAAATCGACTGAGTCCTCTTCCAACCCCTCCAGCATCGCCTCGGCGATACCAGTCATCCGTGCTTCGGTATAACGGGCCGCCGCAGGGTTATCGCCGTCGATGTTGCCGAAATTTCCTTGCCCATCCACCATCGGATAACGCACGTTGAAATCTTGGGCCAAACGCGCCATCGCGTCATAAATCGCCGCGTCGCCGTGGGGATGGAAATCCCCCATCGTGTCGCCACTGATCTTGGCCGATTTAAGGTATTTACCGTTCGACGCCAGCTTAAGCCGTGACATCGCGTACAAGATACGGCGGTGAACGGGTTTCAGCCCATCACGGGCATCGGGCAACGCGCGGTGCATGATCGTGGACAGCGCATAGGTTAAATACCGATCACCGATTGCACGGCGCAGGGTTTCTACGGTGGTTGCTCCACCTTTTTCGCTGATGTTGAGGTCGTCTATATTATCTGCCATAGATCGTGTGATAACGAAGCGATCTAAACCCGTCCAGTGGACAGTTCACAATCAATGCAAACCACGAAAATTATTTCGCATTCCCCCGTTGAAACCCCAGATTTAATACATAATTTGTTCAGTATTGGGGACGATGCCAGAACGGAATCACAGTTTGTAGGGGTACACATGTCCAGAATATTCAACTTTGCTTTGCTGTTTTTACTGGCAGGAATTTATTATGTGCAAACTGACGGATTCGGGGCGGCGAACGCAACCGTGAACCGTGTGGTCGAACCTGTTGTCGAACAGGTCGCCGTTGTTGAGGCTCCCCAAGGTGTTGTCCCGGTAAAAGCTGTCGTCACGGCGGCTGTTGACCCAAACGCACTGACCAGTGATGAATTGGCCGCAATTCAATCTCGTTTCCATGCCAAACGCCTTACGACTAGCACAGTCATCGTGGCTGTAAAAACCGCGAGCGTTCCAAAATTGGTCGACACCACTGAATATCTGCAAGTGTCAGGCAAACTGGTGAATGCGCGCGCAGAGCCGACCACATCATCTGCCGTTTTGGCAAAATTGCACCGTGGCACCAAAGTCGAACCATCGGGCGCGTCTGACGGTGAATGGGCGCAAGTGATCGTGTCGGGCACGGGCTAATCCGTCTGGATGCATTCAAATTTCCTAGCAGCGCAATCCTAAACAAACGCTGGCAAAACGCGCTTGATTGCTGTCCCTCAGGGGAAACCAATTCAGGGCGATTTCATGGCTAAAGCTATTTTTATTGCGGGCTGTTCAACGGGCATCGGTTATGACGCGGCGCACACGATGCACAAACGCGGCTGGCAGGTGTATGCAACCTGTCGCCAGCAAAAAGATTGCGAGCGTTTGCAATCCGAGGGCCTGACCAGTTTCGTTCTGGATTATTAAGATGAAGCCAGCATCACCGCGGCGATTGAAACGTGTTTGGCAGCCACTGGCAGCACGCTCGACGCGCTGTTTAACAACGGCCCCTATGCCATCCCCAGCCCTGTCAAGGATTTGACCCACAACGCCCTTCGTGCAAATTTTGAGGCGAACTTTTTTGACCATTTCGATCTAATCAACCAATTGATGCCGACATTTCGCAAACAAGGGCATGGGCGTATCGTCAATTGTTCGTCCCTGCTTGGCATGACCGCTCTGCGCTATCGTGGATCGTATAACACGACGAAATTCGCGCTCGAAGCGATGACGGATACGTTGCGTTTGGAACTGCTTGACACGAATATCAAAGCGATCCTGATCGAACCCGGCCCGATCAAAACAGATATCCGCAAAAACGCGATTATTCAGTTTGATAAATGGATCGATTGGGAAAATTCCCAACTGCGCGATCTTTATGAAAAGTCGCTGCTTAATATGCTGAAAAAGGTTGGTACGGGTAAAGATCCTGGCGAGCTTGGCCCTGAGGCCGTGACTGCCGCACTGATAAAAGCCGTCGAATCCTCACGCCCGAACCCACGTTATTTTGTAACTTGGCCAACGCGCCTGACCTCTACGATACAAAGGTTATTGCCGACACGCTGGTCAGATGCAATATTTGCACGGTTCTAGTAGAAAGATGTGGCCGATCCCATCCACACGCTTATGTCAGGGTTAACAAAAGGTGGTTTGCTATGGAATATTTTTATTATTTGGTGATTTTTGCGATCCTCGCGGTTTTGGTTGTTCTGATGATCGGCCTTGGCGCGTTCACAACTGGCGGCGATTTTAACAAGAAATATGCCAACAAATTGATGCGCTATCGGATCATCGGCCAAGCCATCGCAATCGCGTTGATCCTGATTTACGTGATCGTTCGCGGGACAGGAAACTAGGTTGTCTTGACGCTCATCACGCCCCACCAGCGCGAGACAGATTTTGCTCTGCACAAGGCATCTGGCGTGCGGAAGTGTGATCACTTTAAACGACATTTAACGCAGGGCAGGGCAAAATCTGCCGCGTCGCGAAGCGATTTCATGAATTTTCACCCCCACTGCGTTATTTGCTCTTGAATTAGATCACTAATCCTGCGCTCAAATGCTTAACGCTGACGAAAATTCGACAGAAACTGGAGGGGCGTGATGAGCGTCAAGAGACCCTAATGGTAGTCCTAAATAAAATTTACACACGTACTGGCGATAAGGGCGACACGGCTCTTGGCAATGGCGAACGCGTGGCAAAACATTCTGCCCGCGTCACCGCTTATGGCACGGTCGATGAAACCAACGCAACGGTGGGAATGGCGCGCCTGCACGCGACTGGCGATATGGCCGATGCGCTGGCCCGCATTCAGAATGATCTGTTCGATCTAGGCGCAGATTTTTGCCGCCCTGGAATGGAAAAAGATGCGGATTCCGAATACCCGCCCCTGCGCATGAACGATGCGCAAGTGGACCGTTTGGAAGCCGAAATTGATGTGATGAATGCTGATTTAACACCGCTGCGCAGCTTTATTTTGCCGGGTGGTTCACCGCTCGCCGCGCATCTGCATTTGTGCCGCACGGTATCGCGCCGCGCCGAACGTCTGGCCGTGGAACTCGCCACGCTCGAAACCGTAAACCAAGCAGCGGTGAAATATCTCAACCGTTTGTCAGACTGGTTTTTCGTCGCTGGCCGTGTCGCCAATAACAACGGCAGGGATGATATTTTGTGGGTGCCAGGCGCGAACCGTTAAACCTTGGCCACGGGCTGACGCAGGATCGTTTTCAACTTTTCAGGCGCAACTCGGCGGGGATCACCGATGTAAATTTCGTGATGCAACCCGGTCATTTTATATCCCTGCTCTGGGATAAAACTGTGGTGTATTTGTTCCAGAACGGGGCCTTCCTCATCGTACGATCCGACGTGCAATATCTGCACAGATAACCCCTCGGGGTACATTCCAAACCGCAGCTTTTCCAAACTCTCGCGCTCGGCTTTTGGTACTTTTATCTTGCCCTGTTTTTCGATCACAGCCGCTCGCGCATCCGAAACCTGCAGCCCCGTAAGCCAATCAGGCTAGCGGATCATCATGCGCCATTTCCACGCCGATTTCTCGCGCGACACGAACGTGTTCATGTCATCCGCCCACCAAAGCCCCGCGAGCGGGGCAACACCGTAATCAGGGCCCAACTGCTGTTTGGAAAAGAATTTCAGATTGTAACTAACAGAATACAACGCCGCCAAAGCCTGCGCATAAACAGCACCGCCCAGCTCTCCCTGTCCCTCGATCGACAAGAACGGCATCGCGGGTACATCCAACACATAAAACCGCCCGACCTTGCCCGTATACAGCGCCTTGTCTTGTTTTTTAAAATCCAGTTTATCCATCAAATCGACCTCCCTTAGCGCACCAATTCACGCGACCTGCGCACATATGGCAACTGCCGCCGTGCCCCTTGCTGACGTTTCCTGTCAAGATTTTCCCACAACAAACGCCAAAATACCGATAACTTGGCGTCACTGGCCTATCCCGCGTCGATTTATCTCTATTCATGCCGTTCCGATTTTTGTAAACGCGAGAGTGAGATTCTAACGATACCCCATTTTTCGGGGTGAACCTGTCAGGAGAGACGCAATGAAGGTTTTGGTACCTGTCAAGCGCGTGATCGACTATAACGTGAAAGTTCGTGTCAAAGCGGACGGTAGCGGTGTTGATCTGGCGAATGTCAAAATGTCTATGAACCCGTTCGACGAAATCGCAGTAGAACAAGCGATCCGTCTAAAAGAAGCGGGCACAGCAGAGGAAATCATTGCGATTTCCATCGGCGTGAAACAATCCCAAGAAACACTGCGCACCGCCCTTGCGATGGGTGCAGATCGTGCAATCCTTGTTGTTGCAACAGATGATGTTCACAACGATATCGAGCCTTTGGCCGTTGCCAAGATCCTGAAAGCAGTGATCGACGAAGAACAGCCTGGTCTGGTTCTCGCGGGTAAACAAGCCATCGACAACGACATGAACGCGACAGGCCAAATGCTGGCTGCGTTGACAGGTTGGTCGCAAGGCACATTCGCATCCGAGTTGGACATTGAAGGCGACACCGCCACAGTGACCCGCGAAGTTGACGGTGGTCTGCAAACGATCAAAGTGAAGATGCCAGCCATCATCACAGTTGATTTGCGTTTGAACGAGCCGCGTTACGCGTCCCTGCCAAACATTATGAAAGCCAAGAAAAAGCAGATGGATGAAAAGACACCTGCAGATTACGGCGTCGATGTGACACCGCGCCTGACAGTTGTCAGCACGGTTGAACCAGCTGCACGCGCAGCCGGTGTTAAGGTTGCGGATGTGGCCGAATTGATTGCAAAACTCAAAGACGAAGCGGGGGTTATCTAATGGCTGTACTTCTTCTTGCAGAAATCAACGATGGCGAATTGTCCATGGACCAAACAGCGAAAGCTGTGTCTGCGGCAACTGCTCTTGGCGATGTAACTGTTCTGGCATGTGGCGCGACATGCGCTGCTGCCGCTGCGCAAGCTGCGACAATCACGGGCGTTTCCAAGGTGCTTTGCGCCGAAGACGCACAATATGGTCACCGTTTGGCAGAAGTAACTGCTGATTTGATCGTATCCTTGGCTGGCGATTATTCCCACATCGTGGCCCCTGCCACGACAGACGCAAAAAACATAATGCCACGCGCGGCAGCCTTGCTTGATGCGATGGTTATTTCTGATGTGACTGGCGTTGTAGACGGTGACACATATGAACGCCCAATCTATGCGGGTAACGCGATCCAGACTGTGAAATCTTCTGATGCTGTTAAAGTCATGACCATTCGCACAGCTGGCTTTGAAGCCGCTGCCGCTGGTGGTTCTGCATCTGTTGAAAACATCGCGGCTGCAGGCGCAAACGATCTTTCCTCTTGGGTAGAAGACAAGGTTCAGGCGTCTGATCGTCCAGAACTGACATCTGCAAAAATCGTCGTATCTGGTGGCCGTGGCGTTGGTTCAGAGGAAAGCTTTGCAATCATCGAAGCTTTGGCAGACAAACTGAACGCAGCTGTTGGCGCATCACGCGCGGCGGTGGATTCTGGTTACGCACCGAACGATTGGCAAGTTGGTCAAACAGGCAAGGTGGTTGCACCTGATCTGTACATCGCTTGCGGTATTTCTGGCGCCATCCAGCACTTGGCTGGCATGAAAGATTCCAAAGTCATCGTTGCGGTCAACAAAGACGAGGAAGCACCGATCTTCCAAGTTGCCGATTACGGTTTGGTTGCCGATTTGTTCGAAGCTATTCCAGCCCTGACAGACGCGCTCTAAGCGATACACAAATTTTTTCGAAAAGCCCACCTTCTGGTGGGCTTTTTGTTTTTGGGCTGGCGCGTTAGGTTGCCCAGATGAAACGCGCGCTCATTCACATCGGCCCCCATAAAACCGGCTCCACTTACATCCAACAGATGATGAAGGTGAACGCGGATCTGTTTCCAGACACGCACGCGGCGTATCCGAAATCTGATCCGCTGTTCAGCAGACCTGCTTGGCCCTGTCCCAACACTCGCGGGTGTCAGCGGCCTGTACCCGTATGTTGGCCAAACCCTACCCGCAATCCAATCAGCGTTTTTGACTGCGGGGGTAGAGGTGCAATTTTTACGCCTACACCCGCGAATACGATGATTGGCTCCGCTCCGTTCACGCCCATAAATTTCGCGATTACGAACGTCCATTTGCGCCGCGCAAATTCAAAGAGCGAAGCGCACTGCCGAGCGATTGGGTCGATTTTATCGCCCGACTGCATGCCAGCCTTTCCCCAACGAGTTTCACCGATCAAAGCTATGAAAACGATGCCGCATCAGAGCGTTTTAGCAGCGCCCTATTCCGCCATTATGGCCTGTCGGAGGATGTTTTGGACCAAATGGATTGGATCGCACCCGTGAATGTTTCGCCACGTTCATCTTGAACCAACGCCAATCACGCCTAAGCTGACCCAAACCAAAGGAGCCAGCCATGCACATCGACCCGACCCCTGAACAATTCGCCGCCTTCAAAGCACTGGACCGCGAAAAGCCATTAAACATGCTGAACCTGGTCAAGTTGAAAGACGCCGCCGATTACAAAGACGGGCGCGGTGGTACGGGGGCCGAGGCCTATAAAACTTACGGCGCAAAAAGCGGGCCGATCTTTGCAGGCGTTGGCGGGGAAATCATCTGGCGCGGCACGCCAAAGGCCATGATGATCGGCCCAATTGTTGAGGATTGGGACGTTGCATTTATCGCCCGCTACCCATCACTGAACGCATTTTTGGCCATGGTCATGGACCCCGCCTATCAGGCCATCGTGTTCCACCGCCAAGCCGCAGTTGCCAACAGCCGGCTGCTGGCAAACCACGAATTGGATGGGGATGCGAATTTCGGTTAAATCTCTTGATGGTGGGCGCACAAGGTGTAGATTGCTGGGTAACAACAGCGGGATGAATTTATGGAAATCAAATCTGTCAGCATAATCGGCGCGGGCCAAATGGGCAGCGGCATTGCGCAAGTTTTTGCCGGAGCAGATTACGAGGTTCGCCTCTATGACATTTCCAAAGAAGCCATCGACAAGGGCCTTGCGAACATCACCAAGACCCTTGATCGCGCTATTGGAAAATCCCTGATCACCGAGGACGACAAGAACCGTACCCTAAAAAACATCAGCCCTGTCAACAGCTTGCAGGATTGCGGCGCTGTGGATTTGGTGATCGAAGCCGCGACAGAACGCGAAACGATCAAACACGCGATATTCGAGGATATTTTGCCTCACATTGGCAAAGACACCATCCTAACGTCGAACACATCATCGATTTCAATCACTCGCTTGGCATCGCGCACAGACCGCCCAGAACGGTTTATGGGACTGCATTTCATGAACCCCGTGCCGATCATGCAATTGGTCGAGCTGATCCGTGGAATTGCCACCGACGAAGAAACTTATTTGTCTGTTGAAGCCGTGGTCGAAAAGATCGGTAAAACATCGAGCACCGCCGAAGATTTCCCTGCTTTCATCGTGAACCGCATTCTGATGCCGATGATAAACGAGGCGATTTACACGCTGTATGAAGGCGTCGGGAACGTCAAAAGCATCGACACATCGCTGAAACTTGGTGCGAACCATCCGATGGGGCCGCTGGAGTTGGCCGATTTCATTGGGCTTGATACCTGTCTTGCGATTATGAACGTGTTGCACGAAGGGTTGGCCGATACGAAATACCGCCCCTGCCCACTGCTGACCAAATATGTCGAAGCGGGCTGGTTAGGTCGCAAAACCAAACGCGGCTTTTACGATTATCGCGGCGAGTTCTCCGTTCCAACCCGTTAAAATATTGCGACGCTAGCGCGTCATTTTCAAAGCCCCTATGGGGCGATTGCCTCCGGCGGAAGTATTTCTGCGAAAAAGAAAGACGATGACATGAGTGAAGATACAGAACGTCACGCAATAAAAATGGCCAAGAAAAAGGTTGCGCGCGATAAAATTATGGCCACCAAGACCGATAAAAAGGGCTTGGTTATTATCCATACGGGCAAGGGCAAAGGTAAGTCATCTGCCGCATTTGGCATGATTTTTCGCTGCATTGCGCATGACATGAAATGCGGTGTGGTTCAGTTTATCAAAGGCGGGATGTCCACGGGCGAGCGCGATTTGATCCTCGGCAAATTCACCGACATTTGTTCGTTCCACACCATGGGCGAAGGCTTCACTTGGGAAACCCAAGACAAAACCCGCGACACAGAAATGGCGCAGGCCGCGTGGGAAAAAGCCAAAGAATTGATCCGAGATGAGAAAAACCACATGGTATTGCTCGATGAAATCAACATCGCATTGCGCTATGATTATATTGATGTGAACGAAGTTGTGACGTTTCTTGTAGAAGAAAAACCAGAGATGACCCACGTTGTTCTAACGGGTCGCAACGCCAAAGAGGAGCTGATCGAGATTGCCGATCTGGTGACAGAAATGGAGCTGGTAAAGCATCCGTTTAGATCTGGAGTTAAGGCGCAAATCGGAGTGGAATTTTAATCCACTTACGACCAATTCGATCGCTTGATCATCCGCACGTTATCCATGCGTTCAATATAGTACAGATCGTCGTCGTAACTGTCGGACAGTGCGCCCACCAGATCTTTTGGCCAGTGATCGGGAATGACCTCGCGTGCGATGGGCGGGAAGCGGTCTTCGAACTTTTGCGCCACTTGATTGCGCTGGGATGCCGTTTCTGCAGGGTGCTTTTTCAGATACTCCTGCATCAGCCCAATCCCCTTGAGCGACATGCCTTGATCAAACGGCACATCGGTGGCAACCAGGTCTTCTTTGTTGGGCAATCCCGCAAGCGATTGGGCGACGCTGCGCCAGATGTAGGGGTAATCCTCGAAGGTCCAAACGTTCAGCGGAACGCCTGCTTCGCGCCCTTGCACACGGTGCAAATATTCCGACCAGCGTATCGCAAACGGGTCGCTGACCGTGACAAATTCCTGCAACGACAGGTTCGGATCGTTCATATAGGCGACGTTGTAACACGACGGCAGAAAGCTGGCGGGATTGCGCAGGGCGCAGAACAACCGCAGCTCATCTTGGCCAAACAAACGGATCAAATGCGCAATTGTCGCGCTGCCACGAGGGTAAATAATGTCGTCTTTGATCGGGCGTAGCGGTGATCCGCTGATGGAGGGGCGCAGGATCAGAACCTTTTTATAGGGTTTCCCCTCAGTCAGCTTTTCAATCATTGTCGGCAGCGTATTTTCATCTGCCATGTTTTTGCGCAATGCATGGATTGCAGGCCAAATAGCCGCTTCCATCGCCTCTTCTGTCGGCAGCAGAATTTTATGCGCTTCCAACAGGTCACGATTGGCTTCTAGCTGGTGGCCAAGGTGTTCTTGTCCCACCCGATGGCCGCCGAAAAATATCCGGGATTCCACGTTATCTACCGTTCGTTGCGCGTGTCGATTTTAGTATCGACAGGATTAATGGATCGTTTCGCCCTTTTCCACTGTGAAAAAGAAATCAGTTGCTGGATCTTGTTCAACCACGTCATCAGGAATTACATCTGGCCCCGATAAAAACACGTTTGATCCGAAATGCGAATGCAGGCGAGCGAGCTTTTTCATCCGTGGGCCCGTCAAGTCTTTGTAGAACTCGGTGTATTTTTCGGTCGCGCGCAATTCCGCAATTTTTGCGCCGTGACGTTTCACCGCTTCATGGTGAATGGCCGCAATTTCATCGTCTGCCATCAGCTTATCATAATGCGCGCGCAACTGCGGGATCATCCGCTGGATAGAGGTTTCGACCTCGGCGTTGTTGTTCATCCTAAACCAATACGCCAGCCCCTGATCACGATCTACGTGGTTCACGCGACCCCGATCCCGTTTCACCAAAAAACTCTCAGTTGAACGCACGGCATAGTGGTTCAATTGCACCAAATCATAGCCAAAAGTCTGCGTCGTCGAACGCCAAGCATTGCGGTAAATATCTTTGGGCAGTTTCGCGCCTGATCCGTTCACCCAGTGGATTTTCTCCCACAGTTGCGGGTTCAAAACTTTGGGGCGATGCACACCCATTTTCTTAAAAAACCCGTTGTTCTGATACAGGGTTTTGAACCCCCACGCCTGATGCGGTTTATTGGCAAATTCGGGCACACATTGGGTCAGCTGATCCAACAACAGTTCGTCTTCAAATTTTTCCACATCACCATTGCCGAACAGCCGCCACGTCATCGCAAACATATTGGCATCGGGCACTGTGGCGAACAGCGCGTCCAACGTACCATCGCCGCATTTGATGTTCACAAACTCGTCCACATCCATGTTCACCAGCCAGTTGGCTTGTTGCACGATCTCCTCATGCTCAGAGGCGTGCATCGCCGCGTGTTGTGGTTTCATATCCACGTCACGGTACGGATTATCGCGATGTTGCAAGATGCCGCACTCTTGCAATTTATCCAGCATCGTGTCGGTGCAATCATTGGTATAAACGATGAAATTGTCAAACCCGATCGCTTTGTGATACGCCCATTCCAGAATAAACGGCCCCTCGTTTTTCATGCAGGTCACGATACAGGCACGACCACGGCCGCCGTCCATATCGGCCTTAATCACGGGCATCCGCACAGGTTTTTCGTTAAACTTTTTCTGCGCCAATTCGATCAGCGGGGGATGCTCGATCAGGCTCGATTTTGGCACAAGCTTAGACACAGACGGCGCGGGATGGCGCAGCGACATAAACCGATAGAACAACCGCGCCTCGGCGATATTTGTGTTCACATTGCCCACACGGATCAGCCGCCAAATCGCAGCATCGGGCGCAACCGCGTGCCCAATACACCAACGCGATTTCATCTTTTTCGCATCGAACTGAATACAAATGTGATCGCCAAATTCCGTAGGGCGATTTTTGCGCGTGCGCCACGGGTAAACGTGCCGTTCACCCAGCGGATTAACCCCCGTTTCAGCTGCAACCACCGCATCAAACACTTTGGTTTTGTCGCCTTCAATCATCAGGTCATACACGTCCAAATTGGCAACAGCCCGCGCCGTTCCAAGGAACCGATTGCGGATCAGCTCGTAAATCATCACCTGCGAAATAGGCGAGGCCCAACCATCCCCATCAAGGATATCCATGCGGTCCTTACCGGGTGCATCTGGCGCACTAAACGGATGCGATTCAGGCGGGGCTTTCGGGTCCCCCAACGGCGTATTCGCCGACAGCAACAATACTTCACACGGGCCAGACAGCTTTTTCCCGCCCTTGCGCAATTTACGCATAAACCCCTTATCACTGCCCGGTTCAGCGCGATCCAAAATCACCACGCCCTGCAAATCGTGATGCTTGATATGATAGTCCAACCAGTCAACAACAATGCTGGTTTCTTCGCCGTTGCGCACCGCCACAAAACAGTTCTTGCCCGCAAACAAATCCAGCTCGGCCTCATTAGGCTCAATGGTCACTTCGGTGTCTTCGAACACCATCTTAATGGGGCCTTCAAGGATCGTCGTTTCACAACTCCACCACGTTGCGCCACCAATGCTGCGCGTTTCTTGCACACTTACGCCAAGGCCAGGAAAAACCCGCAACGTATCGGCGTCGCTGTGGAAAAATAGATGGATGATCCGCTTGCCGTCTTGGCGCAGGCAAACCGCATCCAGCAGCACAATGCCCTCAGCCTCGACCACAGACATTTCGCGACGATGCAGTTCGTTTTTATCTGCCTTAGTCATTATATTTTTTCATCCGAATTTGAGTTTTAATATAGCGCGCCGCACGCTCCATCAGGGGCGGCGTACTGCTGGCAAGCAACCCCAGCCTCCAGATCATCCGCACATTTTCAAGGTCTTCTAACGCCATCCCGATGCGGCGTTTATGTTCTTGGCAACTGCCCGTGTGCAAAAGATCAACATCTGGCAACGCCAGCAATTCATCACGCGTTTTCGCAGTTCCCGCAGCCATTCGATCAATGCTTCGATCCTCAACCACGTTGAAATTCCGCTCCGCCCAATAGGACAGGTCAATCGCTCAGTCCATGTGATTAGCAATCCGCGTTGCGCCTTTAGCAGAAATTCCTGCGCCGACCGTACAGAATAGTGGTTCATGTAGGCCAATTTATTGTCAAACTGCACCGCGTTCATCAACGAGATCGCCTTGTCTTGTTGCGCCAATTGATCAGGCAATTGCGGCCCATTTGACGCGTACCAAATCGCCGCAGTATCTTTTTTATT
Source organism: Amylibacter sp. (assembly GCA_037625035.1). Lineage (GTDB taxonomy): Bacteria > Pseudomonadota > Alphaproteobacteria > Rhodobacterales > Rhodobacteraceae > Amylibacter. Next base: position 6,776 of record JASJIO010000004.1, on the reverse strand, counting down.
GCGCGGAACAGGTCAAAAAATGAATTTGCTTTTGTCGCGCACCGTTCCCAAGTATAGTTAACAAAAAAGAGGCGGTCAGAGCAGGAGCATCGCATGTTCAAGAAAATTACTTTAGGCGCCATTATGGCCCTCGCACCCGTATTTGCACCGGCAGCAGCCACCGTGACAGAAACACCCACCACCCCGATACAACCAATCTATAAAGGCGTAAAAGTCGCCCAAACACAGGCTGGCTTTCAACAGTGGATCAAAACATTCCGCGCCAAAGCCTTATCCAAAGGCATCTCGGCAAAAACGTATGATCGTGCTTTCAAAGGTGCCACGTTGAACACCCGCGTGATAAAAGCAGATCGCAAACAGGCCGAATTTTCCCGCGAAATCTGGGATTACCTCGACACTGCCACATCACCAAAGCGGGTGAAAAACGGCAAAGCGATGGTGAAAAAGCACAAGAAACTGTTGCAACGAATTGAGGACAAATTCGGCGTTGAATGGTCCATTGTTGTGTCCATCTGGGGGCTAGAATCCTCCTACGGCTCCAACATGGGCGACATCAACATCGTCGAAGCATTGGCCACACTCGCCTATGAAGGCCGCCGTCAGAAATTTGGTGAAAACCAACTGCTGACCGCCCTAAAGATCATCCAAAAAGGCGATATCACACCCAACCGCATGCTTGGATCATGGGCGGGCGCGATGGGCCACACACAGTTCATCCCCACATCATTTGACGCGCTCGCCGTGGATTTCACGGGCGACGGCAAACGCGACGTTTGGAACCCGCGCAAACCCGACGACGCGCTGGCATCAACGGCCAACTACCTGCGCAAAAACGGCTGGGTCAAACGCCAACCGTGGGGCGTAGAAGTGAAACTGCCGCAAGGGTTCAACTACGGCAACGCATCGCTGAAAGTAAAAGCAACGCCAGCCCACTGGGCCGAACTTGGCGTGTACATGATAAACGGCAAAAAGATCCCGAACTATGGCAACGCGGCAATCTTGCTACCGGCAGGCGCAGACGGGCCATCCTTCGCCGTGTTCAAAAACTTCTTCGTCATCAAACGCTATAACAACGCCAATTCCTACGCGATGGCGGTCGGTCACTTGGCCGATAAAATCAACGGCGGCGGCGAGTTTAAACGCGAATGGCCACGCGGCCCGGGTGCGCTAAACCTGAAAGAAAAAACCGAAGTCCAAGAGCTGTTGTTGAAAGCGCGCTACGACATCGGCGATGCAGACGGGATTATCGGCCCCAAAACCATCGACGCGCTGTCGGAAATGCAGATCAAAGCAGGGTTGCAACCTTCGGGCAAAGCGGATCAAGAATCGCTCAAATTTCTACGCACCCGCGTTAGATAAAACACCGCCCCAGCCACGGTGCTGGGGCTTTTTGGTTAAGGACAGGCCATGACCAACACCGCCCTCATCACGGGTGCCTCCGCTGGCATCGGCGCAAAATTTGCACGCTATCACGCGGCCAAAGGTGGCGATGTGATCCTTACAGCGCGACGTGTCAAAACGCTCAACGCGCTCAAGCTCGAATTTGAACCCGCCCACAAAATCACCGCCCATGTATTTGCAGCCGACCTTGCGATTACGGGTGCGGCACTCAAACTTTACCAAGACGTCACCGCCGCTGGCCTTAAGGTCGATGTGCTGATTAACAACGCAGGCTTTGGCGGCATCGGTATTCACACTGACCTCCCGCTTGATCAAGAATTTGAAATGATCGACCTCAACGTCAAAGCGCTCGTGATACTGACCCACAAATTTGGCTGCAACATGGCCGCCTCGGTGGTGGTAAAATCCTCAATGTCGGCTCCACCGCTGGCTTTATGCCGGGGCCAAATCAATCCGTCTATTTCGCCACCAAAGCATTCGTGAAATCGTTCAGCCAAGGCGTCGATCACAAACTACGCCCCAAAGACGTGACCTGCACAGTCCTTGCGCCGGGGTTTGTCGAAACCAAATTTGCAGAACGCGCCGATATGATCGGAACCAAGCTGGCCAACGGCGACGGCGCAACAGCGGCCAGCGTTGCCAAACACGGTTACGACGCGATGATGGCAGGCAAGCTGGTAACAGTGAATGAGGCCATGCTCGGCTTTATGGTGAACTGGGTAATCCCGTTTTTACCGCGCCGCATGGTTTTGAACATGATGCAAAAGATGCAGGCGAAGTAACGCAACAGGTGCATTTTCGCCGTTAACATTTGCGTTTTACGCGGGCGTGCGCTGTTTGCCATACAGGTGCCATACGCTTTGCAGCCTTTTAATTTGCGTTATAAATTCGACACGCAGTGTGACATTAACGCGGCGAGCGTTGCGCTATTCGGCAGCCCATTCGGCGCTCATCATCTCACGTAATCGGCTGGCTGTGCGTTCAAATTCAAACGCCCCTGCCCCCGTTTCATACAGGGATTCTGGCTCTGCCGCCGCGCTTGCGATCAGCTTAACTTTGGCCTCATACAGCGCATCAATCAACGTCACAAACCGTTTTGCCTCGTTCTGGCCTTCTCGGCTAAGGCGTGGAATGTCTTTTAAAATCAGCACCCTGATCGCTTTCGCAATCGCCAAATAATCTCCTGGCCCCAACGGCTGCCCACACAATTCACGAAACGTCGCCATCGCCACACCGTTGTGAAATGCGGGTAAAACGATCTCTCGTGACTTGTGGTGCAGCACCAAAGGCTCGCGCACAGCCCCCGCCACATCGGTCCAAACCCGTTGAATCGCCATTTCAGCCGCTTCGTCAACCGGCGTGAAATACGTTTTATGCCCTTGCAAACGGTTCTGACGATGGTCCGTTTCGCTATCGAGGTTATAAACCGCCATTCGATCTTTAATCAATGAAATGAAGGGTAAAAATAGGTTTCTGTTCAGCCCATCTTTGTACAAATCATCAGGATGACGGTTCGAAGTTGTCACGATCACGACGCCTGCTTCAAACAGTTTCTCAAACAACCGCCCCACAATCATCGCATCGGTAATATCTGTGATTTGCATCTCATCAAAACACAAAAGCCGCGCGGATTTGATCACCTCAGCGGCAACAGGTTCAATCGCATCTTCCACACCTTTTTTGCGCGCTTCGTGCATAAGTGCTTGAATTTCTTGCATAAATGCGTGAAAATGCACACGCCGTTTGCGTGGCTCTTCGGAATGAACATAAAACAGGTCCATCAACATGGATTTCCCACGCCCAACGCCGCCATAAAGATACAGACCTTTGGCAGGTTCAGACGATTTCCCGAATAAGCCGCGCAGCCCTTTTTTCACGGGCGTTAGCAGTATTTTTGCCACAGTATCGAACAGCCCTAACACCGCTTCTTGTGCGCCGTCATGCTGCAAGTCGCCCCGTTTAACACGGTCTTCATAAATCTTTGTTAGGCTCGTCATCACCAATAAAACCTTGCACCTGCGCGTGTTCTTTGTTCAGAGTTTCCTAACAACTCGCGGCTTTGCCCGCAACAGGGGCGCGACCATGACCGCACAATCAAAGATATTCACGCCGGTCCTGATCGCCTCTTGCCTGATCTTGATGACTGGTTTTGCCATTCGATCCACCTTTGGCGTGTTCCAAATCCCCATCGCGTCCGAATTCGGTTGGTTGCGCTCTGAATTCTCGCTCGCGATTGCAATTCAAAATCTTGCTTGGGGCATCGGCCAACCCATATTCGCCGCCATCGCCGAAAAATTTGGTGACCGTCGTGCCATTTTCATCGGCGCGCTCACCTATGCGGCCGGGCTGGTCCTGTCATCTTCTGCTACCACGCCGGGTGCGCATCAAGCACTTGAAATTATTGTAGGTTTTGGCATTGCCGGCACTGGCTTCGGCGTCATCCTTGCTATCGTCGGTCGTGCTGCATCTGATGAAAACCGCTCCCTTGTGCTTGGCATTGCCACCGCATCAGGTAGTCTTGGCCAAGTCATCGGCCCGCCAATCGCCGCCGCATTGCTGACCCAAATGAACTGGTCCAGCGTCTTTCTCATCTTCGCCGCCGCGATCCTCTGCGTTATTTTTCTGCTCCCTTTCCTCAAGGGTAAACCCATCGCATCCAAGTCAGATGTTGAGGAAACCATGTCGCAAATGCTGTTCAAAGCATTCAAAGACCCAACTTACTCCCTCATCTTCCTTGGCTTCTTTTCTTGCGGCTACCAGCTCGGTTTCATCACGGCCCATTTCCCCGCCTTCATAACCGAAATTTGCGGCCCCATCGCGGCGGGTGGTATGCTCGATACCATCGGGATTTCGACGACCGGCATCCTTGGTGGCGTTGCCATTGGCGTGATCGGTATCGCCAACATCATCGGCACGGTTGGCGCGGGTTTACTGGGCAAACATTTCCCAAAAAAATACCTTCTTGCAATGGTTTACACGGGCCGCACCCTGATCGCTTCTTGGTTCATCATGACCCCGATGACCCCCACGACAGTCGTTTTTTTTAGTTTCTGCATGGGCCTATTGTGGCTTGCAACTGTTCCACTTACATCGGGTTTAATCGCGCAAATATATGGCGTGCGCTACATGGGAACACTCTATGGAATCGTGTTTTTCAGCCATCAGTTGGGCGGATTTCTAGGCGTTTGGCTTGGCGGTGCATTGTATGATTTATATGGCAATTACACGATTGTTTGGTGGGTTGGCATCGGCGTTGGCGCATTATCTGCGATGCTGCATTTACCTATCAGAGAACCACCTCTAAAGGCGCAAACAGCCTAGCCACCGATGTGCTGCGTTCCGCGTTTTTCCGCCAATTTCACTTGTTTTTGCCGTTCGCGAAACCGTTCTTTACGGTCTTCGGAATGGTCATCAATGCACTGATGGCAGGTTACGCCGTGTTCATATTCTGGGCGATCAAAATCAGCGGGGGCCAGCGGCATACGGCAGGCAAAACACAGCTCGTATTCGCCCTCAGTCAACCCGTGACCAACCGAAACACGGCTGTCAAAAACGAAGCATTGCCCATCCCAGGTGCTTTGTTCTTCGGGTACATTTTCCAAGTATTTCAGGATCCCACCCTTAAGGTGATACACGTCTTCTACGCCTTCGCCCAACAGGTAATTCGTTGATTTTTCACACCGAATCCCACCCGTGCAAAACATCGCAACCTTCTTACCCGCAAAATCATCCTTGTTTTTTTCCCACCACGCAGGGAACTCGCCGAATGATTTTGTCTGCGGATCAACCGCGCCTTCAAACGTGCCAATCGCAACCTCGTAATCGTTGCGGGTATCAATCACGATCACATCATCTTGCGCGATCAGATCATTCCAATCCTCTGCTGCGACATAGTTGCCGACGTTCAGGGATGGATCAACTTGCGGCTGCCCCATCGTGACGATTTCTTTCTTCAACTTCACCTTCATCCGCAGGAACGGAATATCGTCGGTGAAACTCTCTTTGTGTTCAAAACCCGCACAGCCCGGCATGGCGCGAATATGGGCAAGGGCCGCATCAATTCCAGCACGCGGGCCCGCGATGGTTCCGTTGATGCCTTCATATGCCAGCAACAGTGACCCTTTGACGCCACTCGCATCACACGCAGCCTGAAGCAGACCTTGCAAGGATTTGTGATCCTCAAAGCGGGTGAAATGGTAAAGCGCGGCAACAACGATCTGTGACATGGGCGGTGCTATAGCTGGCAGCGTTGCAAAATGCCAGCCCAAAGCCATTTGCTAAAGGCGACCGCGCAGGGTTGTCGCGAAACGCTTTAACGCCCATAAATCTTTAACAACAAGGAATTTAAAATGACCCAAGCCCTGATCATGATCGACATTCAAAACGATTTCTGCCCCGGCGGCGCACTGGCCGTTGCTGGCGGCAATGAAATCCTCGGCGCTGTAAATGCCATGCAAAATGACTTTGGCGTTAAGGTTTTGACGCAGGATTGGCATCCATCAAACCATTCGTCTTTTGCAGATAATCACGACAACGCGGAGCCCTATTCCACAACCGAAATGTCATACGGAACACAGGTTTTGTGGCCGCGCCACTGTGTAATTGGCAGCGCGGGTTCGGCGTTTAAAACAGGGCTAAACACCGATACCGCCGACATGATTGTGCGAAAGGGTTACAACCCTGAAATCGACAGCTATTCCGCATTCTTTGAAAACGATCATAGCACCCAAACGGGGCTGCACGGATACCTGCAAGAACGGGGTGTAAAGGCCCTCACGCTCGTTGGTTTGGCAACAGATTTCTGCGTCAAATTCTCAGCCCTTGATGGGGTGAAACTTGGGTATTCTGTCACGGTCGTTGAATCCGCGTGTCGTGGGATAGACCTTGGCGGGTCGTTGAATATCGCCTTAGACGAGATGAACCACACTGGCGTAATTCTTGCCTAACTGGACAAGCAGCTAAACCCCTGCTTTAAATACCTTAAACCAATCGGAGGCCGCGTCATGGTCGATATCGCTACCCGTGTTTATAACCACAAATGGAAGATCGACCCGATTGTGCGGTCCTTGATCGACACGGATTTTTATAAGCTGTTGATGTGCCAATCGGTGTTTCGCAACAAGCCAGACGCGAATGTTACGTTTAGCCTGATCAACCGCACTAAGACCCTGCGCATCGCCGATATTATCGACGAGGGAGAACTGCGCGAACAACTGGATCACGTGCGTTCCCTGTCCCTGTCACGGGGCGAAAGTACGTGGCTGCGCGGCAATACGTTTTACGGCAAACGTCAGATGTTTCGCTCCGATTTTATGGAGTGGTTCGAAAATATGCGCCTGCCGCACTATCATCTGAAAAAGGTCGATGGGCAATAC
>JASJIO010000003.1:0-9668 GCA_037625035.1 Amylibacter sp. | reverse complement strand
CTGGGTCGTGGTTTGTCAGCATTGATGGCAGATATCAACGAGCCAGTGACTACTGTAGATGCGCCGACGCAGCCACGCAGCAGTGAGCGATTGGTTCCAATTACGCAGGTTCACGCAAACCCAGATCAACCGCGTCGATCGTTTGATCATGTTGAATTACGGAATTTGGCGAAATCTATCCGAACAAAAGGTATTATTCAGCCTTTGATTGTACGGCCTGATCCTAACAACAAGGGTGATTTCCAGATTGTCGCTGGGGAGCGTCGCTGGCGTGCGGCGCAAACTGCGCGTTTGGATGTTGTACCTGTTGTTTTGCGTGACCTTAACGACGTGGAGGTCCTTGAGATTGGCATTATCGAAAACATTCAGCGCGCTGATCTTAATCCGGTGGATGAAGCAAACGGATACCATCAATTGATGGAGAAATTTGGCCATACACAAGAAAAGCTATCTGAAGCATTGGGGAAAAGCCGGAGTTACCTGGCAAACTCGATGCGGTTGTTGAACCTGCCAAGGGCGGTTCAGGACATGATGATTGATGGACGGTTAACTGCTGGGCACGCGCGGGCGTTGGTTCCAGCGGATAATGCGCTGACTTTGGCCAAACAAGTTGTTGAGAAAGGCTTGTCAGTTCGCCAAACCGAGGCTTTGGTGAAGCGCCGCGATGTACCATCCAAGATATCATGGCGAAAAACGGAAAAAGACAGCGATACACTGTCCTTAGAGACCGATCTTTCAGCCAATTTGGGTATGAAGGTCAATATTGCCCATAAGGACGGTTCTGAAACGGGTGTCATTTCGATCAACTATAAGTCATTCGATGAATTGGATGCGCTTTGCCAGTTGTTGTCCGCTACTCGTGCGGCCGGGTCCAAATAAATAACGCGACGCAGCATAAGGTTATCGCCTGAAGTGCGAGCGCTTTGATTGGCAGACCGAGTAAAAGCGAAATTAGGAAGCTGGCACAGATGCAAGCGGAGGCAGCGATTTTGGCTGGCTTTCGGATTGCGCCGTTTTTGTTCCAATCCGCGATTGGTGGCCCGAGGCGCGGGTGATTTATCAACCAGTTATGGGCGCGATCGGATGATCTGGCGAAGCAAAATGCAGCGAACAACAGGAGCGGGACGGTTGGAAGGCCAGGGAGCGGTATTCCTAGGATGCCGAGACCCAGGCTAAGTGCGCCGCAAATGAACCAGAACACCCGCACTAGAGTGAATCCTGCGCGAGTAATTTGCCGAGCACTGCATTTAGAACCATTTTTCCACGAGGTGTTGCGGTTAGGGTATTGTTTTGAAAAGACAAAAACCCATCATCTACCAGTCCAGTCATCGCTGATTGCGAAACGCGATTGTTCGAAATTTTATTGACGCGAGTGAGGTTTGTGCCCTCTGACAGTCGCAAAGACATCATCACGTATTCCGCCGCTTGATCTGATGGCGCAATCAATTCTGCGTCGCGTGTTGCTGAGCCGTTCTTTTGTACGGTTGCGAGCCAATCTTCTGGCAGGAGCGGCGTTTCTGTTGCGACGCGTTGGCCGTCAATCGTTAGGCGGCCATGTGCGCCTGGCCCGATGCCTGCGTAATCGCCGTATTGCCAGTAGATGCGGTTGTGCTGGCATTCAGCACCTTTTCGCGCGTGGTTTGAGATTTCGTAGGCATTCAGACCCTTTGCACCGCAGATTTCTTGGGTTACATCGTATAAATCTGCGGAAACGTCATCTGTTGGAAGGCCGCGAAGACGGTTTCGATCGTATAAATCGCCAAAGCGTGTGCCTTGTTCAATTGTCAGCTGGTATAAAGACAGGTGATCGACTGCCATATCGAGAGCTTGGGTGAGCTCGAGGCGCCAATCAGCGATGGATTGGTTTTGGCGTGCGTAGATCAGATCAAAGCTGACATTTTTGAATGTTTTACGTGCAATATCAAAAGCTTGCCTTGCTTCTTCTATGGTGTGCATTCGACCGAGAGCTTTTAGATCGACGTTGTTCAGGGCTTGGATACCCATAGAAATGCGGTTTACGCCTGCATCTGAAAATCCTTCGAAGCGGGTCGCTTCTACCGAAGTGGGGTTAGCCTCTAGCGTGATCTCTGCTGTGGGGGAAAGAGTCCAATTTGATGCGATTGCTCGCAAAATAGTGTCTACAGTTTCGGGCAACATGAGGCTTGGCGTGCCGCCGCCAAAGAAAATAGTGTCTACGGTGCGGTTTGGGGTGCGTGATGCTGCGACTTGGATTTCAGAGACAAGCGCATCTGCCCATGCTTTTTGATCGACGGCGTTTCGGACGTGGGAGTTGAAATCGCAGTAGGGGCATTTGGCGGCGCAGAATGGCCAGTGAACGTAAACGCCGAACCCAGCGGTTTCCCAATCATCCGCCATTGAGGCATGCTTTTAGCTTTTGAAAAGCATCGGCGCGGTGGGACATGGCGTGTTTTTTGGCAGGGTCCATTTGCCCGAATGTTTCGGATTCACCTGTTGGGATGAACATTGGATCGAAGCCAAAGCCCAGTTCGCCGCGCATTGGCCACGAAACGCGCCCTTCTGCCGTGCCTTCGAAAATTTCGTCGTGTCCGTTGGGCCACGCGATGCACAGGGTTGCGCAAAACCGTGCTGTGCGCGGCTCTGGTGCCCCTCGTTCTTCTAACAGGGTCCAAACTTTGGTCATGGCCATTGCGAAATCGCGGCCATTTGGGGTTTCTGCCCAATCAGCGGTGTAAACACCCGGTGCGCCGTCTAGTCCATCGACTTGGATGCCGCTGTCGTCTGACAAGGCGGGCAGGCCAGATGATTTGGCGGCGAAGTGGGCTTTGATCCGCGCATTTCCGACGAACGTGCTTTCGGTTTCTTCTGGTTCTTCCAAACCCAAATCACCTGCTGACACGACTTCGATCCCGTAGGGGATTAGCAACGCTGCGATTTCACGCAATTTACCTGCGTTGTGGCTGGCGAGGACGATTTTGGGTTCGGTGAGTTTGCGCATGATTTACGATGTGGCTGCTTTTTGGGCGATGACCAGATCGGCTACGCCTTTTTCAGCCAGATCCATGAGTTTGTTGAACTCTTCACGGTTGAATGTTGCGCCTTCTGCGGAGCCTTGGATTTCGACCAAGCCTTTTGCGCCAGTCATGACGAAATTGGCGTCTGTGCCTGCTTCGCTGTCTTCTGCGTAATCCAGATCGAGCACGGTTTGGCCTGCGTAGATACCACAAGATACGGCCGCAACGTGATCTGTAAGCGGATCTTCTTTAATGTCGCCTGCTTTGAGCAGTTTGTTTACCGCAAGACGAAGCGCGACCCAGCCGCCTGTAATAGAGGCGCAACGTGTGCCGCCGTCTGCTTGGATGACATCGCAATCGATGGTGATTTGGCGTTCGCCAAGTGCAACGCGATCAACGCCAGCACGCAAGGAGCGGCCGATAAGGCGTTGAATTTCTTGTGTGCGGCCTGATTGTTTGCCTGTCGTTGCTTCGCGGCGGTTCCGTGTTGTGGTTGCGCGGGGCAGCATGCCGTATTCTGCGGTGACCCAACCTAGGCCAGAGCCTTTGATCCAAGGTGGAACGCGCCCTTCGAGGGATGCGGTGCACAAAACATGCGTGTCGCCCATTTTAATGAGGCAAGAGCCTTCGGCGTGTTTCGTCACGTTGGTTTCAATGCTAACGTCGCGCATTGTGTCGATGGTTCTGCCTGATGGGCGCATGTGTTTGTTCCTTTTGCGTTTGAAAAGGGTGATATCTGTTTAGGGGTGTTGGCGCAAACCTAGATTGACGGGTCGCGCAAGAGTTCCTAATTATGACTTCGTTCGAAAGAATTGGATTTAGCAGTGAGTGATCGTGGAACGACCAGCATTGAGACGTTGAACACGCGCAGCCGCGAAGTGTTCCGGCTGTTGGTTGAATCGTATTTGGAAACTGGTGATCCTATCGGGTCGCGCACGTTAACGCGCACCATGAACGAGAGCGTTTCAGCGGCGACAATTCGGAATGTGATGCAAGATTTGGAGCATTTGGGGTTGTTGGATAGCCCGCATGTATCCGCTGGGCGTATTCCGACGCAAATTGGGTTACGGATGTTTGTGGATGGGCTGCTGGAAGTTGGCGACATTTCAAGCGGCGTACGGCGCACGATTGATGCGTCGATGCAGAGCAATTCTGACGATATTACCAGTGCGCTGGATCGGGCTGGATCGTTGCTCTCGGGGCTTACACAAAGTGCGAGCGTTGTTTTAGCGCCAAAAACCGAAGCGCCGATCAAACACATCGAATTTGTTTCGCTATCGCCTGACAAAGCGTTGGTTGTGTTGGTGATGGCTGATGGGCAGGTAGAGAACCGTATTTTCACGCCGCCATTGGGGCAAACGCCATCTGCAATGCGGGAAGCTGCGAATTTTTTGAATGCGGTGATGGCCGGGCATACAGTTAGCGATCTGAAATCTGTTGTGGAAACGGAGATTGGACGGCGTCGCCAAGAACTGGATGTTTTGGCGACCAAGTTAATTGAGGCTGGGGTCGCGGTGTGGGCTGATGAGGGTTTCGGGGGGCCAGAACGTTTGATTGTTCGCGGGCGTTCCAACTTGATTGATGAAACAGTGAGCGAGTCGGATTTGGAGCGGGTGAAATCGCTGTTTGATGACCTTGAGCGTAAGCAAGATATCGCGCAGTTTTTGGATCTGACGGAGCAGGGCGAAGGTGTGCGCATTTTTATTGGCTCTGAAAACAAACTTTTTTCACTTTCGGGGTCGAGTCTTGTGGTTTCGCCCTATATGAACGCTGATCGGAAGGTCATTGGTGCGGTCGGTGTGATCGGGCCAACACGGCTGAATTATGGTAGGATTGTTCCTATCGTTGACTATACCGCGCAGCTGGTTAGCCGCATGATGTCGAACAGAAAATAGATGGCGAAGACTATGGGTAAAAAGAACGAAGATTTGGATGTAAGCTTGGATCGCTTCTTGGATGAAGAGGTGTTCCCGCTGGATGATATCGACGATGAAGAAGTCGAAGATGTTGATCTGACGGAAGAGCCTGAAGAGGTTGATCCGGTTGAGGAATTGCAAGCCGAAGTTGCTGGGCTGAAGGATCGCTTGATGCGCGCGTTGGCAGAGCAGGAAAACCTGCGCAAACGTGCAGATCGGGATCGCCGTGATGCGGAAACCTATGGCGGGCAAAAGCTGGCGCGTGATTTGTTGTCGGTGAATGACAACATGAAACGGGCGTTAGAAACGATTACTGACGATCAACGTGAAGCAAACAAAGGTTTGATTGACGGGATCGAGCTGACGCAGCGTGAATTGTTAAGTGCCTTTGCGACGCATAAAATTATCCCTGTTACCCCTGCGGTTGGCGATAAATTCGATCCGAACGTGCATCAAGCCATGTTCGAAGCGCCGTTTCCCGATGTGAAAGCTGGCCATATTTTGCAAGTGTTGAACGAGGGCTTTATGATTGGCGATCGTTTGTTGCGCCCTGCGCAAGTTGGCGTGTCATCCGGTGGTGGAGCGTAAAACGTGAAACAAGGTGTGCGATCAATGCCGATTTTGCCTGCCAGTGATCTGGTGGCAGCGGTTTCGTTTTACACGGGCAAGCTGGGATTTGATCTGGCTGGGCAGTGGCAAAATGATGATGGCACACCAAATTTCGCGATTGTTCAACTAGGCGATATTACGCTTGGGATTTCAATGTCAGAACGGGTTGGTTCTGGCGATGAATGGGCAGCGTATGTTTACGTTGAAGATATTGACGCGTTTACGGACCAAATTTTGGGACGTGGCGTTAAGGTTTTGCGTGGGCCAGAGGATAGTTTTTATCACTGCCGCGAAGTCGAAATCGCAGACCCACGTGGCAATCGCCTGTGCGTTGCACAAGATTTGAAACTAGGGGCTGATGGCCCAGGTTTATGAGCTGAGTTTGTCTTTTAACTGATAAATCAACGCGAGCGCGTCTTTTGGGGACAGCTCGTCTGGTAGAATGTCGATGAGCATGTCTTCGACTTCAGAGCTTTTTATCTGTTTAGGTGCTGGCTGTGGCGTTGCTGCGAAAAGCGGTAAGTCTTCGAACAGTGTCGTGGCCTTGTTGCCGCCTTCACGATCCCCTTTTTCCAATGCTTCGAGGACGACGCGGGCGCGTTCAACGACAGTTGCTGGTAATCCAGCGAGTTGCGCAACCTGAACGCCGTATGATCTGTCGGCTGCGCCTTGTTTTACCTCGTGAAGGAAGATGATTTCACCTTCCCATTCGCGCACTGCAATGGTGGCGTTCAACAGATGATCCAGCTTTGAGGAAAGCTGCGTAAGTTCATGATAATGCGTAGCAAATAGAGCGCGGCATCTGTTGGATTCGTGCAGATGTTCAAGCGTTGCCCATGCGATAGACAGGCCATCATAAGTGGCAGTGCCGCGCCCAATTTCATCAAGGATAACAAGCGCGTTTTGATCTGCTTGGTTTAGAATTGCCGCAGTTTCGACCATTTCCACCATGAACGTGGAACGTCCACGGGCCAGATCATCGGATGCACCAACGCGCGAAAATAGTTGTGAAACGAGGCCGATGTGAGCATCTGTCGCTGGAACAAAAGAGCCCATCTGCGCAAGGATTGCAATCAATGCATTTTGGCGCAGGAATGTGGACTTACCTGCCATGTTTGGGCCGGTAAGCAACCAAAGGCGTTTCGCATCGGTTTCATCGGAAAGGTCGCAATCATTGGCGATAAAACTACCGCTGGCTTGTTTTCGCAGGGCGGCGTCGACAACAGGATGCCGTCCGCCTGTGATTTTGAAACTGCGATCATCGCTTACACGGGGGCGTGTCCAGTTTTCGGTTTGTGAAAGTTCGGCGAGGGCGGATTGCAGGTCTAGCTCCGCGAGCGCTTTGGCCGCCTGACCAATCTCCACGCCTTTGGACAGGATTTCGGTGCAAAGCTCTTTGAACACTTCTTGTTCTATTTCTAAAGCACGGCCACCTGCGTTTAGGATTTTGGTTTCTAGTTCGGACAGCTCTAACGTTGTGAAGCGGACGGCATTGGCCGTTGTTTGCCGGTGGATGAACGTGTCTGAAAGTGGGGCCGCCAACATCTTTTCTGCGTGGGTTTCTGGGGTTTCAATGAAGTATCCTAAGATTTTGTTATGTTTTATTTTTAGGGCCGAGATACCAGCGGTTTGCGCGTAATCTTTCTGCATGGACAGGACGACTTTGCGCCCTTCATCGCGCAGTGTTCGAACCTCGTCCAAATCGGCGCGATATTCTTGGGCCGTAAAGCCGCCGTCGCGTGCCAACAGGGGTGGTTCTTGAACGAGGCGGGTGGCTAGGAAATCCACTAGGGCTTGGTGATTTTCTAGGCCTATGATTGCTTCGGTCACGAGGGTTGAGCGTTCTGACGTGCCGAAAATCGAGAGGATCGAGTTGGCGGCTATCAAACCTTCGCGAATGGCCGCGAGGTCGCGTGGGCCAGAGCGGTCAAGCGAGATGCGGGTGAGTGCGCGATCCATGTCTGGTGCGCTACGCAGGATTGTTCGCAGCTCATTTTTGATTTGTTGATTTTTGGTGAAAAACGAAACTGCATTGAGGCGGTTTTGAACGGTTTCTAAGTGGCGCGAAGGGTTGTTCAGCCGCGTTTCCAACAGCCGTGCGCCAGGGCCAGTGATGGTTTTGTCGATTACTGACAGAAGCGCGCCAGAACGATCACCGCTGGTTGTGCGGGTCAGTTCAAGATTGCGGCGTGTCGCGGCATCTATGCGCATGGAAGTGTCGGTTGCCTCGGCCACGGGTGGTTTGACGAGGGGGAGTTTGCCCTTTTGCGTGATGTGCAGGTAATCGACAATCGCGCCCATCGCTGCCAGTTCGTGGCGTTCAAATATGCCAAAACCATCGAGCGATTTAACCGCGAACAGATCGGTTAATCGTTCCACGGCGGCGGTGCTGTCAAAGCTGGCGCGCGCCAATTCCGTGACGGTGGCGCCCGTTTCTTCGATTGTTTCACGCAGCCACGTTTCGGGGGAATCGCCGACAAGGACTTCGCGTGGATTTAGCCGTGCGAGGAGTGGAGACAGGCCAACCGTTGGGCAGGATTGAACGTGGAAATCGCCTGTGGATACATCGACCCATGCCACTGCAGATTTATCACGGACAGTTGAGAATGCGCAAAGGTAGTTGTGTTGGCGCGCGTCAAGGAGGCTGTCTTCGGTCAATGTGCCAGGTGTCACCAGCCGAACGACACCGCGATTTACAACGGATTTACCACCGCGTTTTTTGGCCTCCGCTGGGGTTTCGAGTTGTTCACATACGCCGACGCGAAAGCCTTTGCGGATTAGGGTTAGGAGGTATGTTTCGGAGGCGTGATGAGGGACGCCGCACATCGGGATGTCTTGTCCAAGGTGCTTGCCCCGTTTAGTGAGTGCAATATCGAGCGCTTCGGAAGCCATGACTGCATCATCAAAAAACATCTCGTAGAAGTCGCCCATGCGATAAAATAGCAGTGCGTTCGGGTACTCTGCCTTAATCTCTAGGAACTGCGCCATCATTGGCGTTACTGCACCTGATTCCGTTGCCAAGATACGTCTCCACTTTGCGTCTGGAGACGATATCGAAGGCGCTGAACAAGGAAAAGAGCAATCGTTTGGCGGTGTTGTGCGATTGCTTGGAACACAGTATGATTGTGGGCTTAAACAGGGATTATGGGCGCAAAAAGATGACCAAAAACAACAAGATTACCGATGCTGAGGCACTTGCTTATCACCTTGAGCCGACACCTGGAAAGTTGGAGGTTGTTCCAACAACGCCGATGAACACGCAGCGTGATTTGTCCCTGGCATATTCGCCCGGTGTTGCGGTGCCCGTGGCGGCGATCGCGGCAAACCCCGAGGTTGCGTATGATTACACTTCCAAGGGCAACATGGTGGCGGTGATCACCAATGGTACGGCGATTTTGGGAATGGGTAACCTTGGGGCGTTGGCGTCTAAGCCTGTGATGGAGGGGAAATCTGTTCTGTTCAAACGGTTTGCTGATGTGAATTCGATTGATATTGAGCTGGATACCGAAGATCCTGACGAGTTTATTAACGCGGTGAAGTTGATGGGGCCGTCGTTTGGCGGAATTAACCTTGAGGATATCAAAGCGCCTGAGTGTTTTATCATCGAACAACAGCTGAAAGAGCTGATGGATATCCCTGTGTTTCACGACGATCAGCATGGGACAGCGGTGATTTGTGCAGCGGGTTTGATTAATGCGTTGCACATCAGCGGAAAAAAAATCGAAGACGTTAAGATTGTTTTGAACGGTGCGGGTGCGGCAGGGATTGCCTGTGTTGAGTTGATTAAAACGATGGGCGCCAAATCACAAAACTGTATCGCGTGTGATACTAAGGGCGTCATTTATCAGGGTCGTACAGAGGGCATGAACCAGTGGAAATCAGCCCATGCTGTGAAAACTGAACTGCGCACGTTGGCAGAGGCGATGAAGGACGCGGATGTGTTCTTGGGTGTTTCCGCAAAGGGCGCTGTGACCGAAGACATGGTTAAAAGCATGGCACCAAACCCTGTGATTTTTGCGATGGCGAATCCTGATCCAGAAATCACACCCGAAGAAGCACGTGCTGTTCGCCCAGATGCAATTGTGGCGACAGGCCGTTCTGATTATCCCAATCAAATCAACAATGTGCTGTGCTTTCCTTATCTGTTCCG
>JASJIO010000002.1:0-5688 GCA_037625035.1 Amylibacter sp. | reverse complement strand
GGTGGAAGAAGCGGGGCTGACATTGCTGTCGCTGGAATCCATCGGGAATTATTATCCATCACCGGGGTGTTTGTCGGAATATCTGTATTCCTTTGTTGGTTTGGTGGATTTGTCAAACGCGCAGACGGGTGTGCATGGGCTAGATACCGAAAATGAAGACATTCGCACCCATTTCCTGACGTTTGATGCGGCGATGGCGCTGGTGCAATCTGGCGAGGCCGATAACGGCCCGTTGTTGTTATCGCTTTACTGGTTGGCGGCGAACCGAGCACGACTTCGCGGCGAGATAAGCGCCGCTTGAATCCCCTGATTGGCAGGCGTATCAAGGGGCAACCAAGCGTTAAGGACTCCTTGCAATGACAATTTATAAAGACCTTCCAAATGCCGTTGGAAACACCCCACTGATCCGCCTAAATGCGGCGTCTGATCTGACGGGTTGTGAAATTCTGGGCAAAGCGGAATTTATGAACCCCGGCCAATCGGTTAAAGACCGTGCGGCACTTAGCATTATCAATCACGCGATTGCGGATGGCTCGTTGAAACCGGGCGGCACAATCGTAGAGGGCACGGCGGGCAACACGGGCATTGGCCTCGCACTCGTTGGTTCTGCGATGGGGTTCAAAACGGTAATCGTGATCCCTGAAACGCAAAGTCAGGAAAAGAAAGACATGCTGATGTTGGCGGGGGCGGAACTGGTGCAGGTGCCTGCGAAACCCTACCGCGATCCGAACAATTTCGTGCGTTATTCCGAACGCTTGGCGATTGAGCTGAACAAGACAGAACCCCACGGCGCGATTTGGGCAAACCAGTTTGATAATACCGCGAACAAACAGGCGCATATCGACACGACAGCGCCCGAGATTTGGGCGCAAACTTACGGCAAAGTCGATGGTTTCATCTGTGCATGTGGCTCTGGTGGGACGTTGACTGGCATGGCCGAAGGCCTGCGATCCAAGAACAAAGACATCAAGATTGGCATTGCTGATCCTGATGGTGCGTCGCTGTTTCATTATTTTGCGCATGGCGAACTAAAAGCGGATGGCGGTTCCATTGCCGAGGGTATCGGGCAGGTGCGGATCACCAAGAACCTTGAGGGCTTGGCGGTGGATTACGCCTATAATATTCCAGATGCCGAAGGTCTGCCGATTGTGTTTGATCTGCTGCAAAATGAGGGTCTGTGCATGGGGTTGTCCACGGGGATCAACGTGGCGGGGGCCATTCGCATGGCCAAAGATATGGGCCCTAGTCACACAATCGTTACGATCTTGTGCGATTATGGGTCACGGTACCAATCGAAACTGTTTAATCCTACGTTCCTTAAGGAAAAGGGCCTACCAGTTCCAACGTGGTTAGATAAAAAGCGGACGGATATTCCGACCGTTTTTGAATAACGGATCATTATGAAAAGAATTCTATTTGTTATTGCGCTGTTGGTTGCTTTGCCTTTGACGGCGTTTGCGCAAGAAGCCTCGACGGTTTTCGATACCGAAGCGTTTAAAAGTACCGCCGCGCGCGCGCAGGGCGTTATTGAAAACAAGGCCGCGTCAAGCAAAGCGATGGAAAAATTGCGTCAACAGATTGTGGTTTTCCGCACCGAAGCCGTGAACCAAAAGGCGTTGGCAGCGGCCAAAGTGACGCCGATCATTTCACGCATTCAAGCGCTTGGACCCATACCTGCTAAGGGTATAACCGAGGCTGACGATGTGGCCAGTTTACGCGCTGAACTGGAAACCCAGCTTAAAAATCGCCGTGGGCCCGTTATTGCCGCCGAGGAATCGTATAAACGCGCGGATGGGCTGATCAAACAGATCGACATGATCATCCGTGAGCGCACGACGACCGAATTGATATCGCAGTCTCGATCACCACTTTCGCCCCAATTGATAGCGGACGCGTTTGCCGCATTGGGTATTTTCGGTGGAAATTTGATCAGTGAAATCAAAACGAACATGGTCAATCCTGCTCGCCAAGTTGGGCGGTGGCAAAACCTGATCGTTGTGTGCGCGCTGTTCTGTGCGGCGTTGTTGTTGTTGTTGCGCTCGCGTCGTTGGTCGCGCGATCTGGAGCGGATGCTTGTCAAGAATGCGTCGTCGTCTACCGGTGCTTTGCTTAGTTTCATCGGGTCATTGTCCCAGCTGATTTTGCCCACCGTTGGTTTGTTTGTGTTGGTGCAATCGTTGCTTCTGCTCGATCTGTTTGATCTGCGTGGATATTTCATGCTGCGCAGTTTGGGCATTGCCGGTTTCGCGCTGTTTTTTGCGGCTTGGTTGTTGCGGTCTTTGTTTGTGGCGTCGTCCACGCAACCCGCGCTGATCGAAACAACACCCACCCAAGCGCGATCTATGCGGTGGTCGTTCTTGGCGTTGGGCCTGATGTTTGCGCTGCGCGAAATGTTGAGTGCGATGGTGGTGGGGTCTGGGCAGAATCTGACCGTAGTTTCTGCGATTCCAACGCTGACATTCCCACTAATTGTGATTGGCGCAATTGCGCTGTTTCGCATCGGCCGTGTAATTGGCAATGCCGCGCGTGTCTCTAGCAAGGCTGACGGCGGCAATCCGTTCTTGGGGCGGATCGCATCGATCATGAGGAATCTGTGCGTTCTATCGGGTGTTGCAGGGCCGACCCTTGCGGCAATCGGGTATAAATATGCTGGCGAAATGTTGGTGTTTTCTACAGCGCAAAGCCTATTGTTAATAACTGGTTTGTACATTGTTTTCCGCCTGATCGGTACGCTGTCTGGCAATGTTACCGGCGTGGTCGTGGCGGCGGGATCGCAAGAAGAAACGCAACGCTATGGCGCGCTGTTCCGTGTGGCGGTTGGTTTTATCCTGATTTGTATTGCTTTCCCTATTCTTGCGTTGATTTGGGGCGCGCGGGTTAGCGATTTGCAAGAAATCTGGTTGCTGTTGCGCAATGGCATTTCTGTCGGTGATACGCGGGTTTCACTGACGGATTTCTTGACGTTTGTTTTGATATTCTCCATCGGTTTCACAATCACTCGGGTGCTGCAATCTGCGTTGCGCACGACTGTTTTGCCAAACACGCGGATGGATGTTGGCGGGCAGAACGCGATTGTTACGGGCGCGGGATATGTGGGGATTTTCCTCGCTGCGATTTTAGCGATTACCGCGACTGGGCTTGACCTTAGTAACCTTGCGATTGTGGCTGGTGCGTTGTCGGTTGGTATCGGTTTTGGCCTGCAAACGATTGTGTCGAACTTTGTATCTGGCATCATTTTGTTGATTGAACGCCCTATTAAGGCGGGCGATTGGATCGAGGTCGGAACGTATTCCGGGTATGTGCGCAAAATCTCTGTGCGCTCCACCGAGGTGGAAACCTTTGATCGTGCGACCGTTGTGATCCCTAATGCTGACTTGATCGCCGGTACGGTTACGAACTGGACCCACGCTAGCATGGTGGGCCGTGTTCGTGTACCCGTCGGGGTCGCCTATGACAGTGATCCGCGCCATGTCGAAGAAGTGCTGCGCAAAGTGGCCGAAGCCCATCCGATGGCGTTGTTGGATCCCGCGCCCGCGATCATGTTTATGGGGTTTGGCGCGGACAGCATGAATTTTGAAATTCGTGTCATTCTGCGGGATGTGAATTGGATGCTGTCTGCTACATCGGACATGAATTATGAGATTGTGAAAGCGTTTCGCGAAGAAGGTATCGAAATCCCATTTGCACAACGCGATGTGTATATCAAAAACTTGGATCAGTTGGGTGGCTTGCGTTCAAAGGAGCCGAAGGCTGAGATACTGGAGCAGGGGTCTGCAATTTCGACAACTGCGCCTTCGAGAGTGGCGATGGACAATTCACAGGGTGAAGTCGACGAGTAGCGTTTTCAAAGCGCGTTAATCATAGGCCATCAATGAATTTGTAGATGGTTTTTTGCCCTGAAACTGACCGATGGCCAGTGTGACCAAGGCCGTCTGCTGCGTGGAATGTTTTTTGTTTTGATGCGGCGGCAGCGAAAACTTTCTGGCCATGCGTGAATGGAACAACAGCTTCGGCGGTTCCGTGCAAGACCAGCAAGGGCGCTGTGATCTGGGGCATATTTGACAGGCTGTCCCATGTGTCATTCAGGCCAAGGCTGGTCGGGAAATAGGGCATGGCTTCGTGAGCGAGGGTTTTGAGCGAGGTAAACGGCGCTTCTAAGATCAACGCGTCAGGTTGATGGTGCGCGGCGAGGTGGACCGCGACCGTTGTTCCAAGGCTTTCGCCGTAAAAGATAAGTTGGTTTGTTTCGCCGACCAGCTGATCCAACACTTTGTAAACCAAGGCGCTGTCGGCGCGAAGCCTTGCTTGGTTTGGTGCACCCGTGCTGCCTGATGAGCCGCGATAGCCAAGTGCAACAAGGCCGTAACCGCGATCTATCATGCGATCAAACCGCTGTGCGCGATCCGCGAGGTTGCCTGCGTTGCCATGGAAATACAGGATTGTTGGCTTGTCGCCGTGGGCGCGCGCGACCCAAACGATTAGGGTTTCATCGTCGGTGGTGATCAATTTGAATTCGGTAATGCGCAATTCTGGTTGTTCACGTGTTGGATCGAACGGGTAGATCAGTTTGTTTTGAAACAGAACAATCCCGCCAAAGGCAGCGCAGTATAATGTGATTGCAAGGATAAGGAGTTTTTTCATCAATCGGCGATGCTGTAGGGCAGGATTCCACGGCTGTTTGGGTCTACCTTTAGGTGGCGTTCAAGGGGTGGAACGGATCGCTGGTGGCAGTTGTGACGCTCGCAAATGCGGCAGGATATGCCGATGGGCTCAAACGCTTGGCGATTGGTGATATCGAGGTCATCTGCATAAACCAGCGCGCTGGCGTGTCGGATTTCACATCCCAATCCGATGGCGTAGCGCCGTGTTGGGGCGCGAAATGCTCCACCTGGTTTTGACACGTCCCGCGCAAGGCACAGGTATTGCAAACCGTCGGGTGTTTCGGCCAATTGGCGTAAAAATTGTCCCGGTGTTTCAAACGCGCGGTGAACATTCCACAACGGGCAGGCGCCGCCGAAACGGGCGAATTGCAATCGTGTGGCGGAGTGGCGTTTGGTGATTGTGCCCGCTTGATCGACGCGAACAAAAAAGAAGGGCACGCCCTTGAGCCCCGGTCTTTGAAGGGTGGACAGACGGTGTGAGACTTGTTCGATGCTGGCGTTAAAACACGCGGCGAGGAGTTCAAGGTCGTGGCGGTTTTCTTGGGCGGCTTGCAAAAATCGCGCGTAGGGCAGGGTTGCCGCCCCTGCGAAATAATTGGCGAGGCCGATTTTGCAAATGGCGCGGGACTCTGGTGTGTGAAATTTGGCGAAATCGAGCGTGGCTTCTAGCAGATCATTCTGTTCGAGAAGGGCTGTTTGGTGGGCGATTTGAAACAGTTGGCTGGCAGGTGTCGCTTGGGCTGACAGGGTTAGGGTGCGCCGTGCAGGATCAAAGTGACGCAGGATTTTGGTGTTTTCGGCCCTGAGCTGCACATCGTGTTTTTCGGACAACCAATCACTGGCCGCGCCCAGTGGGTTTGGGCCAAGGATGCCAGATTTTGCAGCGTGATTTTCTGCGACGCGGTCGATGCTGTCGATGTAGTTGTCGCAGTAATGAAAGAAATCGCGCACCTCTTCCCACGGCGATGGGGAAATGGCGCTGTCTTCACGACCGAGTGCCTCGTCCAAGGAAGCAAGGCGTTCTTGG
>JASJIO010000001.1:0-3298 GCA_037625035.1 Amylibacter sp. | reverse complement strand
AAGAACATGAATGATCCAAGCGGCCGCTTGGGGTCGTTTAGACCCGCGCGCGCCCGGCGAACTGCGTTTGCGACCGCATGAACAGCATCGAATTGCCCAATGACACGGGCACCGATTTCCTCTTCCATACGCAACAGCTTGTCACGCTCGCCTTCCAACATCTTATCCACGGGAATACCCGTCCAACGCTCGACAACAGACGCGATGTGATCTGGGCGCACAGCGTCCTCGACCATCACATCATCACCGGCTTTTTCCGCCGTGGCTAACTTTGCTTCCAGCTGTGGAATGACGCCATATTGCAATTCGCCCATGCGCGCCAAATCACCGGCACGTTTCGCATGTTCAAATTCAATACGCATGTTGTCCAGCTCTTCTTTGATATCACGCGCACCTGCCAGCTTGTCACGCTCGGCCTGCCATTTCGCGGTCATCATTGCGCTTTCTTCACGCAGCTTGACCAGATCTTTGTTCAACTTGAACAAACGATCTTTGGATGCATCATCTTTTTCCAACTTCAAGGCCTCGACCTCGATCTGTTTTTGCAACAAATCACGGTCAATGTTATCCAGCTCTTCTGGCTTACTGTCGACCTCCATGCGCAAACGGCTGGCGGCCTCGTCCATCAAATCAATGGCTTTGTCGGGCAAAAACCGTTCCGAAATATAGCGATCACTTAAAACCGCCGCCTGCACCAACGCACTGTCGGAAATCCGAATACCGTGGTGCAACTCGTACTTTTCTTTAATCCCACGCAGGATCGAAATCGTGTCTTCGACCGTTGGTTCCTCAACCATCACAGGCTGGAACCGGCGCGCCAATGCCGCGTCTTTTTCAACGTGTTTGCGGTATTCGTCCAATGTGGTCGCACCAACCGCATGCAATTCACCACGCGCCAGCGCAGGTTTCAACAGATTGGATGCATCCATCGAACCCTCGGACGCACCAGCACCAACCAATGTGTGCATTTCATCAATGAACAAAATGATATCACCAGCGGCCTCGGTCACTTCCGTAAGGATCGCCTTTAAGCGTTCTTCGAACTCACCCCGATATTTCGCACCTGCAATCAACGCGCCCATATCCAACGCCATCAAGGTCTTGCCTTGAATGCTTTCGGGCACATCGCCGTTCACAATCCGCAACGCCAAACCTTCGGCAATCGCGGTTTTACCCACACCTGGTTCACCGATCAAAACGGGATTGTTTTTGGTACGACGCGATAACACCTGCATCGTGCGGCGAATTTCTTCGTCGCGACCAATGATCGGATCAATCTTGCCGTCACGCGCACGCTGGGTCAGGTCCTGTGCATATTTTTTCAACGCATCATATCCATCTTCGGCACTGGCGGTATCGGCTGTGCGCCCTTTGCGAATATCATTGATGGCGGCGTTCAGCGATTGCGCCGTCACACCCGCATCCTTCAGCACCTTATTCGCATCGGATTTGATAACAGCCAACGCCGTCAACATCCGCTCGGCAGGAACAAAGCTGTCACCAGCCTTCTTGGCCAATTTCTCGGCCTCGGCCAAAACCTTGCCGGTTTTGCCGTCCAGATACACTGATGCATCGCCCGTAACTTTGGGCAGCTTACCCAGTGAAACGTCAACATCCGCCAACGCACGCACAGGGTCACCGCCCGCCATACGGATCAGGTTTGCGGCCAATCCCTCTGGATCATCCAACAATGCCTTCAGCAAATGTTCTGGTGTAAATCTCTGATGGCTTTCGCGCATAGCAATGGTCTGGGCAGCATTGATCATGCCGCGCGACCGTTCTGTGAACTTTTCTAGGTCCATTGGTCTCTCCTTAAGCACTTGCTGTTGAAATTAATGACGCCCTGAATAGGCACGTCTGGGGTGCAAGCCTTACACTCAAGATAAGCGCAGCAAATCGAAATTTAAAGCCCCCAATCTTGACATAATGTCCCATCTCGCCCAAAGACACCTAAACCCAAAAACAGGAGCCTAAAATGTCCGATGATCGCCTAATCGTAGCCCTCGACGTGCCCAATCTTCTCGACGGCGGCAAAATCATCGACGCACTGGGCGACAGCGTATCATTCTACAAAATCGGCCTCGGCATGCTCACTGGCGGCGGCCTCGCCCTCGCGAACGAACTCAAAGGGCGCGGCGCCAAAGTGTTCCTCGACATGAAATTCTTCGACATCGGTGCAACCGTTGAAAAAGCCGTCGCAGGCATCGCCCAATACGACCTCGATTTCCTCACCGTCCACGGCGACCCATATGTGGTGCGCGCGGCGGTGGCTGGACGCGGCGACAGCAACACAAAAATCCTCGCTGTCACAATCCTCACATCCCTTGATCGCGACGACCTAAACGCCGCCCTAATCAAAGACGGCAACATACACGACCTCGTCGTCGAACGCGCCCGCAACGCCCTGATCGCAGGTGCCGACGGCGTCATCGCCTCCCCACAAGAGGCCGCATTAATCCGCGCCCTCCCCGAAGCAAACGGCAAACTGATCGTCACCCCCGGCGTACGTCCAGCAGGCGCGGCACTCGGCGATCAAAAACGCGTCGCAACACCCGCCCAAGCAATCAAAGATGGCGCAGACCACATCGTCATCG
Source organism: Amylibacter sp. (assembly GCA_037625035.1). Taxonomy (GTDB): domain Bacteria; phylum Pseudomonadota; class Alphaproteobacteria; order Rhodobacterales; family Rhodobacteraceae; genus Amylibacter. Next base: position 704 of record JASJIO010000001.1, on the reverse strand, counting down.
GCCGCCCCATCTGGGCCGCCAAAAACCCACGCGACGCGGCACTCGCAATCCTAGAAGAACTCAAAACAGTATAAGCGCATTGTTGGCCCGCGGGAAAACGAACAAACACTCTTGCGGGCCACTTTATCCATTCAAAATATCTGAACACTGAAATAACCGATCACCGCTGGCCAATCGTTTGCCCATGGGACGGGCCAACGATGTGCGGCGGCCTGCGGCCTCGATTCCGCACCGCACGCTTCCCTAAGCAAATCCTAACCACCCACGCGCAAATTCCCGCGCATGGACAAAATCAAACACATCCCCCTAAACCAAATCGAAACCACCGCCCTGCCACGCGACCGCACCCTGATCGACACCAACGCGCTCACTGAGCTCACCGCCTCCATCCGCACCAACGGATTACGATTACCGATAGAGGTCTATCCAACCGACACAGGTTTCGCCCTCATCGCAGGCTACCGCCGTCACCTCGCCTTCCAAACCCTCGCGCAAACCGACAACACCTTCGCCAAAATCCCAGCCTTCATCCGCACCCCAAAATCCATGCCCAATGCGTTGGCCGCGATGATCGAAGAAAACGAAATGCGCCAATCCCTCTCCCCATTGTCAATCCCAGAGTAAAAAGGGGCCAGTCAACCGGAGCAAAAAGGGGCCACGGCGACCATTGTGGTGGCGCACCCTGGCGAGCGAGCGTTCCCAAC